>USIH01000122.1 GCA_900554705.1 uncultured Eubacteriales bacterium | reverse complement strand
GTCAGCTTAACTTACTGACATTGATTTTGACGGTTACGGACTTTTTTGACAGTCTAAAAGCGCCGCCTCGGATGAGACGGCGCTTTTGATGCCTGTATCAGTCTGCTACGTAGGGCAGCAGGGCGATCATGCGGGCGCGCTTGATCGCGATGGTGAGCTGACGCTGATGCGCAGCACAGGTGCCGGTGGTACGGCGGGGCAGGATCTTGCCGCGCTCGGACGTGTAGCGGCGGAGCTTGGCGGAGTCCTTGAAATCAATGCTCGTGACCTTATCGACGCACAAGTTACAAACCTTCTTGCGCTTGCGCGGACGAGCCTTGTCGTTCATAGCCATGATGAAATCCTCCTTCTTGAATACTCTTGCGGAAAAGTCAGAACGGGAGCTGGCTGTCGTCATCCTCGATCATTGCGAAGTCGGATGCGGGAGCCGGAGCAGCCGGAGCGGAATGGGCAAAGCCGTTGCCTGCCGGAGCGGCGGGAGCGGAACCGTAGCCGTCCCCACTGTCGCGCTTGGACTCGCCGAAATAGATATTGTCGGCGACGACCTCGGCGCTGCGGCGCTTATTGCCTTCCTTATCGGTCCAGGGTCTGATCTGGAGCCGACCGGACACCACCGCCATACGACCCTTGGAGAAATACTTGCTGACGAACTCAGCGGTATTGCGCCAAGCGACGATGTCGATGAAATCCGTTTCTTTCTCAGCGCCGGCAGCCGCGAAATCGCGGTCGACGGCGAGCGTGAACGTGGCCACCGCAATGCCGGAACCGGTCCGACGCAGCTCGGGGTCACGGGTAAGGCGACCCATGAGAACGATGTGGTTCAGCATGATGCGGCCTCCTTACTCTTCCACTGCGACGATGATGGAACGCAGAATGCCGTCGGTGATCTTGAACACACGGTCGAGCTCGGCGGGGAGCTCGGGCTTGCATTCGCAGTTCATCAGGACATAGTAGCCTTCGGGCAGATCGTTGATGGGATAAGCGAGCCGGCGCTTGCCCCACTCCTCGATACCGGTAAGGGTACCTTCTGCCTCAACCATCGCCTTGAACTTTTCCACGAGAGCGGCGATACCCTCTTCGCCCTTAGCGGGGTCGATGATATAGACGATCTCATACTTGCCGGAAATCTTAGCCATTGTTGTTTGCACCTCCTTCTGGACTTGTGGCCGCCGATCGCGTCGGCGGCAAGGATTGCCTGTAACTCACAGACCAAACTATTTTACCCGATGATTTGACGCTTGTCAACTGTATTTTTCGCATTTTTCCGGAGAAATTGTGCGGGATCTGCCGAGATATCCACTCTGACTGGCTTACATAATGCAAACAGACACAAGGAAACGGATTTTCTGCCCTTGCGCGTGCGTGATGCCCCATTCCGGCCGAAAAAATCTTGCAATTCCGCGAAGAAAATGGTATCATTTACTTTGAACCGTGTGATGATAAAAGGAGGAAAGGCCATGAAAAAAATTACCGGCTCCATCGTGGCGCTGGTTCGCCCCTTTAATGAAGACGGCTCCATCGACTTCGGGCGGATGCGTGCGCTGGTGGATTGGCAGATCGAAAACGGGACCGACGCGATCTTGGCGCTCGGCACGACCGGCGAGACCGCCTCGACGACGCTCGAGGAGGACATCGAGACTTTGCAGTGCGTTCTGGATCAGACGCGCGGGCGTGTTCCGGTCATTGCCGGCTCCGGCTCCAATTCCAGCCAGATGCAGAAGCACAAGAGCGAGGTCTTCACGCAGATGGGCGCGGCTGCCCTGCTGTGCATCACCCCGTACTACGTCAAGGCGAACGAAGAGGGGATGTACCGCCATTTCATGCTCTCCGCGGATGCGGATTCCGCACCGATCATTCTTTATAACGTACCCGGCCGTACCGGCTGCCGCATTTCGCCGGAGTTGGTGCGCCGCCTGTCCAAGCACCCGAACATCATGGGCATCAAGGAGGCCAGCGGCGATATTGCCTACGCGACGCAGATCGCGCGCTACCTCAGCGACGATTTTGTGATGTACTGCGGCAACGACGACATCACCGTCCCGCTCCTGTCGCTGGGTGCGTCGGGTGTCATCTCCGTCTGGGCGAACGTCATGCCGCGCCAGACGCACGACATGGTGGCCAACTGGCTGGCGGGTCGCCACGAGGAGGCGCTCGCGGCGCAGCTGAAATATCTCGACCTCATCCATGCGCTGTTCATGGAGGTCAACCCCATTCCCGTCAAGGAGGCGCTGAACCTGATGGGCAAGCAGGCGGGCTTCTTCCGCCTGCCGATGTACCCGATGACGCCGGAGCACCGCGCGAAGCTCGCGCAGGTCATGCGTGAGGCGGGGCTGCCCGTCGTGGAGGAAGGCTGAGATGCGGATTTTCTTAAGCGGCTACGGCAAGATGGGGCGGATGATCGAGGAGCTTGCGCTGGAAAAAGAGATGCAGATCGTCGGGCGCGCCAGCATCGAGTGCCCCGAGGTCTATGACAGCGCGCCCCATGCCGACGTCTGCATGGACTTTTCCGGCGTGGGCGCGCAGGAGGCGCTGTGCGCCTATATCCGCCGGACGAAAACGCCGCTGCTCTCCGGCACGACCGGCCTGACGCCGGTCGAAATGGAACGGCTGCGCGCGCTCTCCGCCGAGGTCCCCGTGATCTGGACGGCGAACTACTCCACGGGTGTGGCGGTGCTCAAGCGGCTGTTGCAGCTTTGCGCCCCCGTCTTGTCCGACTGGGACAAGGAGCTGGTGGAGATCCATCACAACCGCAAGGCAGACGCGCCCAGCGGCACGGCCAAGCAGCTTCAGGAGCTGCTCGACCCGCAGGGACAGGCGACGGTCGTCCACGGGCGCGAGGGTCTTTGCGGAGCGCGCAAGCCGGAGGAGCTTGGCGTGTTTTCCCTGCGCGGCGGTACCGTCGCGGGGGAGCATACCGTCTATTTCTTCGGTGAAGACGAGACGCTGGAGCTGACCCACCGCGCACAGAGCCGCAGGGTCTTTGCGGCCGGCGCGCTGCGCGCGGCGCAGGCGCTTGCGGAAAAGAAAGCGGGCTGGTACAGCCTCGAAGAACTCATTTTTTAAGGATAACGACTATGGAAAAGATCAAACCGCGCACACTCTCCGGTTTTATGGAGCTGCTGCCCGCCCCGCAGCAGAAATTTGAACGGATGCTTGCCATTTTGCGCAAGAATTTCGCGCTCTACGGCTTTACGCCGATCGACACGCCGATCATCGAGTCGGCGGAGATCCTGCTTGCCAAGGGCGGCGGCGAGACGGAAAAGCAGATCTACCGCTTCCAGAAGGGCGACAGCGACCTTGCGCTGCGCTTTGACCATACCGTGCCGCTGGCAAAGTATGTCGCCCTGCACGAAAACGAGCTGCAATTCCCCTTCCGGCGCTACGCCATCGGCAAGGTCTATCGCGGCGAGCGTGCCCAGCGCGGCCGGTTCCGCGAGTTTTATCAGGCGGACATCGACATCATCGGCGACGGGAAGCTCTCCGTCGTCAACGAGGCCGAGATCCCGTCGATCATCTACAAGGTGTTTTCCGAATTCGGCCTGAAGCGTTTCTGCATCAGCGTGAACAACCGCAAGATCCTAAACGGCTTTTATGCGATGCTCGGGCTGACGGAGCGCTCGGGCGACATTATGCGCACCGTCGACAAGCTCGATAAGATCGGCGCGGAGAAGGTGCGCGTCATCCTGACCGACGACATCGGCCTGACCGCCGCCGAGGCAGACGAGATCCTCCGCTTCATCGCCATTCGGGGCGAGAACGAGGCGGTGCTCTCCGCACTTGAGGCGTACCGCGGCAAGGACGAGACCTTCGACACGGGACTGGACGAGCTGACGACGGTGACGAAATATCTTTCCGCCTTCGGCGTGCCGGAGGAGAACTTTGCCGTCGACCTGACGATCGCGCGCGGGCTGGATTACTATACCGGCACGGTCTATGAAACGCGGATGCTCGACCATCCGGAGATCGGCGCGATCTGCGCAGGCGGACGCTATGACAACCTTGCGCAGTACTATTCCGAGCGCAGCCTGCCCGGTGTAGGCGTAGCGATCGGCCTGACGCGCCTGTTTTATGTCTTGGAGGAGCAGGGGATGCTCAATCCGGAGCTGCCTACCGCACCGGCCGACGCGCTGCTGCTGCCCATGACGGAGGATATCACCGCCGCCGTGACGCTGGCGACGCTTCTGCGTTCGCGCGGCATCCGCACGCAGATCTACGCCGAGCAGAAAAAGTTCAAGGCCAAAATGGCCTATGCCGACAAGCTCGGGATCCCCTATGTCGTCTTTTTGGGCGAGGATGAGATCGCGGCGGGCGTCTGCTCCGTGAAGGATCTGCGCACGGGCGAGCAGGTGCGCCTGACGCCGGAAGAGGCGGCGCAGACCATTGCGCAGGGCGTTGCCGAACGCGAGAACGGCACTGTGATTCTGGAAAAATAAAGCGGCGATGCGCCGTGATTTTCAAAAGAGGGAAAAACATATGACACAATCAAGAACACATACCTGCGGGCAGCTTCGCGCCTGCGACGCAGGCAAAACGGTCACGCTGGCGGGCTGGATGGAAAACGTCCGCGAAGTGGGCGCTAGCCTTGCCTTCGTCGTCCTGCGCGATTTCTACGGCACGACGCAGCTTGTCATCGAAAACGAAGAGATGATGAAGCGCGTCAAGGCGATCAACAAGGAATCCACCATTCAGGTCACGGGCATCGTGCGTGAGCGCGCCTCCAAGAACCCGAAGCAGCCGACCGGCGAGATCGAGGTCGTGCCGGAGCGCGTGGAGCTGCTTGGCCGCTGCCGCTATAACGAGCTGCCCTTTGAGATCAACCGCAGCCGCGATGCCGACGAGAGCGTGCGCCTGAAGTACCGCTACCTCGACCTGCGCAACCCTGCGGTGAAGGCGAACATCATCCTGCGCTGCAACGTGGTGGCGGCGCTGCGTCAGGCGATGACGGAGCACGGCTTCCTCGAGATCACCACGCCGATCCTGACGGTTTCTTCGCCGGAGGGCGCGCGCGACTATCTGGTTCCTGCCAGAAAGCACCCGGGCAAGTTCTATGCCCTGCCGCAGGCACCGCAGCAGTTTAAGCAGCTGCTCATGACCTCCGGCTTCGATCGCTACTTCCAGATCGCCCCCTGCTTCCGCGACGAAGACGCGCGCGGCGACCGCAGCCCCGGCGAGTTCTATCAGCTCGACATGGAAATGGCCTTTGCCGATCAGGACGACGTGTTTGCCGTTTTGGAAGACGTGCTGCCGCCGATCTTTGCCAAATTCGGCACCTACAGCGTCGCTTCCTCCGCGCCCTTCCGCCGCATCTCCTTTAACGATGCGATGGAGCGCTATGGTTCGGACAAGCCCGACCTCCGCATCGACCTAATCATCGACGACATGACCGAGCTTGTGCAGGGAATCGACTTTGCACCCTTCGCGGCGGGCAATACCGTCAAGGCCATCGTGGTCAGCGGCTGCGAGCTTGCGCGCAAGGCAATCGACAAGCTCATGACCGAGACAGAGGTCATCGCGGGCAGCAAGCCCATGTGGTTCAAGTACGGCACGGACGGCGAGCTGTCCGGCGGCATTGCAAAGTTCCTTGCCGACCGGAAGGACGCGGTCGTTTCCGCACTGAACCTGAAGCCGGGCGACTTTGTCGGCGTGACCGCAGGCAAGAAGCTGACGGCGCAGAAGACGGCCGGTGTGCTGCGCAAGCTGCTCGGCGCTGCCGTTCCCGGCCATATGGACAAGGAGCGCTACGAGTTCTGCTGGATCGTCGACTTCCCGATGTATGAGATCGGCGAGGAGTCCGGCGAGCTGGAGTTCTGCCACAATCCGTTCTCTATGCCAAACGGCGGCCTTGAAATTCTGGAAAAGGCTGAGCGCGGCGAGGTGGATCCGCTGAGCATCTACGCCTACCAGTACGATCTGGTCTGCAACGGCGTGGAGCTGTCCAGCGGCGCGGTGAGAAATCACGATCCAGAGATCATGATCAAGGCCTTTGAGCTGGTGCGCCTCGGAGAAGAGGACGTCAAGGCGAAGTTCCCCGCAATGTACAACGCGTTCTGCTACGGCGCGCCTCCCCATGCGGGGATTGCCCCGGGCGTTGACCGCATGGTGATGCTGCTGGCGGGCGAGGATTCCATCCGCGAGATCATCCCCTTCCCGATGAACAAGAACGCGCAGGACGTCATGATGGGCGCTCCCTCCACGGTCGACCAGAAACAGCTGGACGAAGTGCATATCCGCGTCGTCGAGGAATAATAGGAAAGCGCCTCGTGAGAATCTTCCCTGCGTTCTCACGGGGCGCTCAGACTACCAAAAAAGTCCGTAACCGTCAAAATGGATTAACATTTTAGAAAACCGGCTGCATGATTGCAATATAAAAAAATAAAGAATATTGAACTTTTATAAGTAAAAACTGGTTTATTTATAATTATTTTGACTTACTTCGCAACTCGCGCATCTGCGCAGCCGTTCGCGACGAAGGAGCGTTACGGATGCGGCGTACCCCTTGCGGGTATACCGTATCTATATACGCCGACAGGCGTGAGTTGCTCGTCTTCCGAACCTTTTTG
>USIH01000121.1 GCA_900554705.1 uncultured Eubacteriales bacterium | reverse complement strand
ATGGAGAAGAGGATGGCGAAAAAGGGCGAGAGCTTATTAAGCATATTGGCATCCGCCAGCACCAGACGGTCCACGGCGTAAAAATTCAGCAGCATGCCGATGGTGCCGAAAACGGCACGGCCGGCCAAAAGCGGCCAGTCCCCCGGCCAGGGCTTCAGAGGCACCCGCTTCACGGCCAGCAGCACGCTCACCAGCAGCAGGGCTACAAAGTTGCGAAAAAAAGCCTTCTCCGCCGTGGGTACATCTCCGGCCAGGCGGACGAACACCGTCATCATGGAGAAACCAAAGGCTGCAAAGAGAATGCAGACAATGCCCTTGGTACGCTGGGAAATTTTATTCATGCAATCCGATACTCCTTTCCTTGGCAAGCAGAAAAAGCACCCCCGACGGGATGCTTCTGCGCGGTGACTGTCATTTTCGCTGATGCAGCGCGGCGGCAGGGCCGTCCACGCACTTTTCCAGCACGGTGAATACAAGCACCGTCAGCGCGGCATTGGGCAGGGGGCAGAACAGCCCCGGATTGGTCAAGGACGTCAGCTGCATGCCCAGATAGAACAGCCCGACTAAGTGGGCCGCCTCACCGCCGCGCAGCACCTCCGCCGGAAGAAAGCGTCCCAGCTCGGAGATGATGCGGTCGAGCGCGCCCTCCCCCTGCGCAAAGGTGGACAGGAACGCGCCGGTGGAGATGTCGCAGAAGGACAGGCCGTAGCGCTCCGCGCCGCCGTAGACGCAAGCGAAGTAGTTGTTGCGGCTCTCGTCGAGCATGGAGCTTTCCACGACAGAGCCGGGCGTGACGATGCGCGTGATGTCGCGCTTGACCAGCCCTTTGGCAAGCGCGGGATCCTCCATCTGTTCGCAAATGGCGACCTTGTGGCCGCGCTGCACGAGCCGTGCGATATAGGACTCCGCGCTGTGGTACGGAATGCCGCACATGGGCGTCTGCTCCGACTTTTCCTTGCCGCGGTCGCGCGTGGTCAGGGTCAGATCCAGCTCCTTTGCGGCAAGATAGGCGTCCTCGTCGAACATCTCGTAAAAGTCGCCCAGCCGGAAGAAGACGATGCAGTCCGGATGCTGCCGCTTGACCTCTTTGTATTGCCGCATCATCGGCGTCAGCTCAGCCATGGTCTTCCTCCGTCCGTTCGCCCGTCAGGCTCCATGTCGTGCAGCCTGTGACGGTCACGTCGATAAATGCGCCGATCAGGCTCTCGTCGCCCGCGAAGCGGACAAGGCGGCCGCCGTCGGTGCGCGCGGTCAGGAGCGCGCCCTCTTTCCCGTCAACCAGGACACGCACGGTCTTGCCGATATAGGCGCGGTGCTTCTCCTCCGAAATGCGGTTTTGCAGGGCAAGCAGACGGTCGAACCGGCGATTTTTCTCCCCTTTGGTGAAGGGGTCGTCCATTTTTGCGGCGGGCGTCCCCGTGCGCGGTGAAAAAATAAAGGTGAACAGCGCGTCGAAGCGGACGCGCTCGATCAGGCGCAGCGTATCTTCAAATTCTTCCTCCGTCTCGCCGGGGAAGCCCACGATCACATCGCTCGTCAGCACAAGCTCCGGCATCAGGGAGCGGCCGAAGTCCACCAGCGACAGGTAGCGCGCGCTGTCATAGTGGCGGTTCATGGCCTTGAGCACGCGGTCGTTGCCCGACTGGAAGGGCAGGTGGAACTGCTTGCAGATCTTGTCGTTTTCGGCGATGGTGCGAAACAGCTTCTCGCTCGCGTCGCGCGGGTGAGAGGTCATGAAGCGCACGCGGAACTCGCCCGGCAGCGCCGCGACCTTGCCCAGCAGATCGGCAAAGTCCACGCCGTCGGGCAGATCCTTGCCGTAGGAGTTGACGTTCTGACCCAAAAGCGTGATTTCCTTGTAGCCCTCCTCGATCAGCGCGCGGCACTCGTCCAGCACATCCGCCACCTGACGGGAGCGCTCTCTGCCGCGCACGTAGGGCACGATGCAGTAGGAGCAGAAATTGTTGCAGCCGTACATGATGCTGACCCATGCCTTGAGGCGGTCGGTGCGCAGCGCGGGCAGCCCCTCGACGATCGCACCCGCGCTGTCCTGCGTGCAGAACACGCGCTTGCCCGTCCGGAGCACTTGCAGCAGCAGCTCCGGAAAGCGCCACAGGTGGTGCGTGGAAAACACGCCGTCGACCTGCGGATAGGAGCGGCGGACGCGTTCGACCACGGTCGGCTCGCCCATCATGCAGCCGCACAGGAAAATCTTCTGGCGCGGGTGACGCCGCTTGGTGTGCACCAGCGCGCCGACGTTGCCGAACACGCGCATTTCCGCGTGCTCCCGAATGGCGCAGGTGTTCAGCACGATCAGATCCGCGCCTTCCTCGGCGTCCGTCATGCCGTAGCCGGCCTGCTCCAGCATCCCGCGGATGCGCTCGGAGTCGGCCTCGTTTTGCTGGCAGCCGTAGGTGTCGACAAAAGCGACCGGCGTGATGCCCTGCCCAGCCCAATATTCTCTGATCTGTCCGCACAGCGCGGCCTGACGGCGCACCTCCTGCGGAGAGATGACGGTAGTCTTCGTTTCCAAACTGTTCCTCCAATGCGCGATGGTTTCTTTCTTTGCCGTGATCGCGCCTTTCTCCTTATATATTTTAGCATTTTTCACCGTCCATTGCAAGGGAAACTTCGGCCTTCCGCGCGGCTGACGCGTTTTCGCCGCTTGCAAAACGCGCGGCGGTGCGGTATACTGGAACAACAAAAAGGAGGGAGTTTATGCTGACGGATATGATACGCTGGCGCAGGGCGCTGCACCGCATTCCCGAGACGGACTGGCAGGTGGAGCAGACGCGCGATTACCTTGCCGCGCAGCTTGCGCCGATGGGCTGCCGGATCTTCTCTCCGGTCGGCAGCGCGCTGTGCGCGCGGTTCGACTGCGGCGCGGCGCGTACCGTTGCCTTCCGCAGCGATATGGACGCCCTGCCCATCGCGGAAAAGACCGGATTGCCGTTTGCCTCGGAGCACGCGGGCAGAATGCACGCCTGCGGCCACGACGGGCATATGGCGATCCTTTTGGGACTGGCGCAGAGCCTTTCCCGCACACCGCCGAAGGACGTTAACGTCCTTTTGATCTTCGAGCCTGCCGAGGAGACGACGGGCGGCGCGAAGGCGATCTGCGAGAGCGGCGCGCTCGACGCGGTAGACGAGGTATACGGGCTGCATCTCTGGCCGGAGCTTCCGAAGGGCGTAGTCGCCTCGCGCGCGGGCGGCATGATGTCGCGCTCCTGCGAGATGACCGTGACCTTTGCCGGAAAGAGCGTCCACCTTGCCAAATGGCGCGAGGGCTGCGACGCGACGGCGGCTGCGGCGCGCTTTGTCTGCGCGCTCTACAACGCCGTGCAGGACGTTGACTGCCTTGCCCGCTTCGGCACGCTCCGCAGCGGACAGGCGCGCGGACAGGTGAGCGATCTTGCGCGGCTGGAAGGCTCCCTGCGCTGTACGGACGAGGCGCTGCACGAACGCCTGCGCGAACAGGTACGCGTGCTTGCGCAGCGGGAGGCGCACGGCTGCACGGCGGAGGTCTCCTTCTCTGAGGGCTATCCGCCCGTGACCAACGACGCGGCGCTCCTGCACCGCGCTGCGCAGCGCTTTCCCGTGGCGCAGGCGGAGAAGACCTTTATCACGGAGGACTTCTCCTTCTACCAGAAGAAGGCCGCCGGTGTCTTTTTCTTTCTGGGAACGGGCGGAGAAGCGCTGCACTCTCCCTATTTTGACTTTGACGAGACGGTGCTGGAGCAGGGACTTGCCCTCTTCCGCGCCCTGCTTTGAGGAAAGGAGCGAGCGCTATGTTCAAACCCATCCGGCGCGTGATCACGTCGGTCAGCCTGCTTGTGACCACCGGACTGCTTGTGCTGCTGGCCAATGTGCTGAAAAAGCCGTTTTTCTCGTTCTATACCGGATTTTCGAAAAAATGCGTCGGCTTTCTCGCGGGCGTGACGGGCGTGCTGCCCTTTGCACTGTGGGAAGTTTTGGCGGCGCTGCTGCTTTTGTGGTTTTTTGTGTCGCTGTTTCTTGCCATCATCCACGGGAGGATGGTGCGCTGGCTGAGCGGACTGCTGCTTGCCGTCAGCTTGGGCGCATTCCTGTTTGTCGGGCTGTGGGGGCTGAATTACTTTGCCCCGCCCATGGCGCAGCGGCTCGGCCTTTCGCAGACGCAGTACACGCGTGAGGAGCTGACGGAGGCCGCGAAGTACTACCTTGCCCGCGCCAACGAGTACGCCGTGCAGGTCGAGCGCGACGAGCAGGGCGTGATGCGTGCGCCTTCCCTTTCCGACGCCGCCGAGGAGGCCAAGGAAAGCTACAAGCGGCTTTCCGAGACGACGGAGGGCTTTGACGGCTCCACGGCGCGCGTCAAGCCGCTTTTGACCAGTCGGCTCATGGGCGCGACGGGCACGACCGGCATTTTTATCTGCCTGACCGGCGAGAGCTGTGTCAGCAGCACGGTCTTCTCCGCGTCGCTCCCCTTCACCGTCTGCCACGAGATCGGCCACCGCATGGCCTTTGCGCGGGAGGACGAGGCGAACTTTGCGGGCTTCCTTGCCTGCAGCGCGAGCGACGACCCCGCATTTCTCTACTCGGGCTACTATGCGGCCTTCACCTATTGCTACAACGCGCTCTACGAGCTGGATCCCTCCTATGCCCGCGCGCTGGACGGCGCGTGCTGCAAGGAGCTGCTTGCAGACTTCGGCGCGGCCTCCGCGCACTACGAGCAGGTCGAGGACAAGACCGCCGTCAAGGTCTCCGACACGGTGTACGACGCCTATCTCAAGGGCTTTCAGGTCTCTTCCGGCGTCCGCTCCTACGGCGAGGTGACGGATCTGCTGCTTGCATGGTATTTTGAAAGGGTGAAATAACGGATGAAACAGAAAAAGATTCAGACGCTTTACCTGCTGATGCAGGTCGCCATCTGGGGCATTTACGGCGTCCTGTTCTCCTACGCCAACCGCTATCTGATGGTCGGCGCGGGACTGAGCGACGCCGCGGCGGGGCTGCTGCTTGCGGCGGCGACCGGCGTTTCCTTCCTGCTCCAGCCGCTGCTGACGGCGGTCGCCGACCGCACGCGCGTCTCCTGCCGCCGCATCGTGCTCCTGTCGGGCTGCGTGATGGCGCTCTCGTGCCTTCTGCTCCTGCTGCCGATGCCGTCTGTCGTGCGCGTTTCGCTGTTTATCTTGGCCTGCGTCGCGTTGCAGATCCTGCCGTCGTTTTCTAACGCCCTCGCCATGGGCGCGAGTGCCGACGGCGCGCCGCTGAACTTCGGCCTGTGCCGCGGCTCCGGCTCGGTGGCCTTTGGCCTGTTCGCGCAGCTTGGCAATCTCCTGATCTCCGCCTTCGGCCTGTTCACCGTGCCGCTGTGCACGCTGGCGCTGTGCCTGCTGCTGCTTCTGAGCGCCGCTTTCTTTCCGGAGAGCCGTGCGGAGACGACGCGCGAGCGCACGCCGAGCAGCGCGGGTGCGTTCTTTCGGGCCAATCCCGCGTTCGCGGCATTTCTGCTGGGCACGGTGCTGCTCTACGTGGGGCATAACGTGCTGAGCAACTGTATGTATCGCATCGCGATCCTGAAGGGAAACGAGGACGCGCAGGGCACGGCGCTGCTCATCGCCGCCGCCGTGGAGCTTCCGGTGATGTTCTCCTTCTCGGCGCTGCTGCGTCTGGCGCGCTGCGAGCGCTGGCTGCGCCTGTCGGCCGTGTTTTTCACCGTGCGTCTGGCGCTGACGCTGCTGCTGGGCCGCGCGGCCTCCACGCTGCCTGCAAACGCGCCCACATCGCTGGCCGTCACATTGCTGCCAAACAGCGCGCTGTAATCGATGCCGCCGCCCTGGGCCGGGTTTTCGCTCTGCCCGGCGATGGGGTGGGTGAACCACAGCGCTGCAGCCAGGGATACGATCATCAGGGCGGTGTAGATCAGCGTCATGGTGGTGCGCGCCTGGGGCACAAAGGCGTTCCCCAGCCACATGATCAGCAGCGCCAGCGCGGCCAGGGCCAGAAAGGCCCAGTGCAGCTCGGTATAGCGCAGGATCAGCGCAATCACAAACAGCGCGGGCAGCAGCAGGCTCCACACGCTGGCCGCCAGCATGATGCCCGCCGCCATGCCGCAGAGCATCCGCCGGGTGGCAGGCTCCCCGGTCTTCCGCAGCAGGAACACACCAGCCGCACCGGCCGTGGTGCAGAGCATCGGCAGCAGCAATACCGCCGCCGTCAGGAAAATCTGTTCCAAATCGCACTCCCCCTTTTCCCGGTCTATGCCGGAGCGGCAGGAGGTGTGCAGAGAGTGACCCTAAACAGGATCTTCAAAACGATTTCTGCAAAATTTCCTTGATCTGCTCCAGATCCTCTACAAAATAGATCCCCTGCTGGCGTTCCGGGGAGGAGAGCCCCTTTTCGATCATCCGGGCAAGCAGGACTTTCAGGCCATCGTAGTAGCCGTTCAGGTTATAGAGGATGCAGGGCGCATCCAGATGCCTGAGCGACACCTTGGACATCACTTCAGCGATCTCCTCCAGTGTGCCGGTGCCGCCGGGAAACGCAATAAACGCATCCCCCAGCGCGATCATCTTTGTTTTGCGCTCAGTCA
>USIH01000120.1 GCA_900554705.1 uncultured Eubacteriales bacterium | reverse complement strand
AGATACCGTCGCCGGTGCCGTTCATGAGGCCGTTTGCAAGGGCGTAGCCGACGCTTTCCTTATACCACGCGTTTGCGGGAAGATCCTTAAAGTCTTCGTACTTCGGCGTGTTGTCAACCGGCGGCTGGTAGCTCGGATCCTTCTCGCCGCAGACGGTGCACTTGCCGTCCTTGTAGCTGTGCCCCAGCGCGTCCGTGTAGGCGTTTTTGTAGCTCTCGCCGCAGCGGCTGCACGTGTGGAGCGTGTGCCCCTTCTCCGTGCAGGTGGGGGCGACGACGCTCGGCCGGTAGTCATGTCCCAGCGCGGGCTCGCTCATGCCTGCAAGCTCCATGCCGCAGTCGAGGCAGACCGTGCGCTCATAGCCGCCTTCCGTGCAGGTGGCGGCCTTGCTGTCCGTGCGTGTATGCTCATGCGCGCAGACGGCAGCAGGCACGACAAAGATCATATACTCATATGCACCGCCGCCGGAACCAAGGCCGTAGGTTGTGAATTTGCCGGAGTAGAACTCCAGATACTGGTTCTTATTGCCGTTATAAGCGGCGTTGACGCTGTGCAGATGAACAATGCCATCCGAACCGACGGGCTGGATATCCCATGTGCTCAGTTCGGTCGCGGGAGAGACCATCTTCAGACCGCTCACCGCCGTGAGATAGTTGCCGTCGGCGTCACGGAAGAGCGCCTTGCCCTCCGCGTCGATCTCCAGCGTGAAGATCGCCTTTTCGTCGTCCGTGCCGATCTCCTTGTCGCCCACGCTGACCTCGGTGCTTGCGACCGGTCCCATGTCCGCGCCGTTGGTGGCAAGGAGCTGGTTGCCCGCAACATGATAGATCATCACGGTGTCGCCGCTCCTGAGGCTCTCGGGTGTCTGCGCGAGCTTGCCGATGTACTTGCCCTCGGCCGTGCCGGGCTTGATCTCGCCGGTGTAAACGATGCTCCAGTCGGAAGGAGCGGGCGCAACGCCGTCCGGCTCCGCGGCGGCGAGGAACTCGGCGATCAGGGTCTGCACCGTCGCGCCGTCCATGTCGTCGCTCTGCGACCAGATGGCATCATCGGGCTTGTAGTCCTTGAAGGGGCCGTTGCTCAGATGGTAGTTGTTGATCGCCATGAGGTAGGTCTTTGAAAGGTCGAAATCTCTGCCGTCGGCAAACTGACGGATGATCACACGGTCGCCGATTTCGCGGGACATATCATAGACGAAATCCAGCCCGTAGAAGATGGGGTTCGTGAAATCGTCGCCCTTGGTGGCAAAGACGGGCGTGCCGCTCATGGTACTCACGGAGAGGCGCTCGGAGGCGTTAAACTCCAAGATCCCCTTGATCTGCGCGCCGGTCAGCGGAACGAGATAGAGGGAATTGTCATAGCGGTAGAGACGGTAAATATCCTTCATGGACATTTCGCCTGCCTTGACCTTGTAGCCGCCGGAGATGACCACGGAGGTCGCGGACAGATCGACGGAGAGATGATCCAAACCGGTCTTTTCCTTGAGTGCCGCGACCGCCTCGGGCGTGGCATACTTCTCCAGCAGATGGACGGTGCCCCGCGCGATCTGTGCGCGATTGACCAGATCCATCGCGTCGCTGCGCGCGAGGTAGTAGTTCGAAACGCTGTCCCACGTGCCCGTCAGGTGACCGACCGGCTGGGAGACGTAGGTCTCGGCGGCGGCGGCGTAGGGCGCGATCTTCGCCTTGAGGTCGGCGTCGGCGCTGTAGCCGGACAGGGAGAGGTTCTTGTTTTCCTTCACGCTGAGCGTGCCGTCCTCCGCGACGGCAAAGGTCGTCACGGTCAGAGCCTGACCGCCGCCGTTGACAACGGGAACGGCCTTGCCGCTCTTGTCGTTGCAGCTTACGTTCGTGTAGATGCTGTGGTCGTGGCCGGCGATGACCAGATCAATGCCGGTATTGTTGGCGATCATGGAAGCGACCTGATTTTCGGAGTTCACACCGAAGCGGATGTCCGCCGGATCGGTGGGGTCGCCCATGCCGGAATGGTAAGCGACGATGACGGCGTCCGCACCCTCGGCCTTGACCTGCGCAAGGTAACGCTCCGCCTCCCAAGCCATGGAGCCGGTGGGGTTGTCCGGATGGGTAAAGACGATGCCGGGGTAGTTATCGGCGACGTCCCAACGCGGGCAGTCGGTGTTTTCAAAGCCGATGATAGCGACCTTGAACGCCTTGCCGTTTACGGTGAAGGTCTTGAACGCATAGGGCGTGAAGACGTTTTCGCCGCGCGCGTGCACGCCGTCCGTGCCGTCATAGTAGAGGTTCGCGCAGAGGGTGGAGACGTTTCTGCTTTGCAGATAGCTGCGCACGTCGCTCATGACCTTCCACGAATAGTTGAACTCATGATTGCCGAGCATGGCAAAATCATATCCGATCTCGGCAAGGGACAACGCCATGGGGTTCGGGTCGGTCGTCGCGCCGGCAGCCTGCTGCGAGAGCTGGTAGCCGGAGACCTGCGTTCCCTGATAGAGATCGCCGTTGTCGATGAGGATGGTGTTTTCCTTCCCGAGCTGCTTTACGGCGGTCGCAACGGCGAGCATATTGGCGCCGTCACTGCCGCCCGTCAGGACGTTTTTGTCCCAGCAGCGGCCGTGCATATCCGTGGTGGACAGCACGGTAAACTCCCCGACCTCCGCAGCGGAAGCCGCGAAGGGCAGCGCGCAGAGCAGTACGGCGAGCATACATGCCAGCGCGAGCACACGTTTGAGATGTTGTTTCATGGTATTCCTCCTGTAAAAAAGTAGTTGGGATCCGTCCTTATTCTAATGCTTTTCGCCGCCGCCCGCAAGGAAGGAAATACACGCTTTTGAAAAATAGGCACATTAGACAAGAAACGGACGCTCCACACGGCAGATTGTGCAATGTAACATTGTTTCATCCGTTGCTTTTCACAAAAATGCGAAAGGGAGCGGCAAACGGCGGGCAGTTATGCTATAATGGAAGTGATCGCCGAATTTTGAGGCGGCGGAAATCACAAGATGGGAAGACAGACTATGACAACAGACCAACTAAGCGCCCTGCTTTCTCTTGACCCCGCAGCGGTGCTGGAGAATGACCGGCGGCAATATTTCGGTCAGATCGCGCAGGCGGCGGATCTGATCGCCCTGAATGCGGCGCAGCGGCCCGTGGTGCTTTTGGCGGGGCCGTCCGGCTCCGGAAAGACCACAACGGCGCTGCTCATAGAGCGTGCGCTGCGGCAGCGCGGCCTTTTGACGCACACCTTGCAGCTTGACGACTATTTCTCCTCGCTGAGCGCCGAGGAGGTCGCGCTGATGCATCAGGGCAAGCTCGACCTGGAAAAACCGACGCGGATCGACATCCCGTTTTTACAGGCGCAGATCGACGATCTGCTCTCCGGCCGCGAGGTTCGCCTCCCGCGCTACGACTTTATGCAGAACCGGCGCGTTGACAGCGGACGCACGCTGCGGCGCGACGCCAACGAGATCGTCATTATGGAGGGCATCCACGCGCTCAATCCGGAGGTCACGCGCCACAGTGAGCAGACCACGCGCATTTACGTCAGCGTGCGCACGCGCATCACGACGCACGCGGGGCGAACGCTGCACCCCTCCTGCATCCGGCTGGCGCGTCGGCTGCTGCGCGACCGCATGGGACGCGGCCGCTCCCTGCGCGAGACGATCGAAATGCACGGCAAGGTCGATTGCGGCGAACAGGCTTACATCATACCCTTCAAGCCCAACGCGCACTTCAGCATCGACTCGTTTTACAGCGCGGAGCTGAGCGTATATCGTCCCTTCCTGCTGGGTGATCTGACGGCGCTTGTGCCGGAGTATCCGGAGCTTGCACTGCTGACGCAAACACTGCGGGAGCTGCCGAACACGAGTGCCGACCTTGTCCCGTGCGACAGCCTGCTGCGCGAATTTATCGGCGGCAGCGAACTGAACTATTGACGGAGGAACAGGCCATGAAACGCTATATCGTCGCCTTGGATCAGGGCACGACCTCCTGCCGTGCCATCGTCTTTGACCGACAGCAGAACATCGTCGCCTCCGCACAAAAGGAATTTCGCCAAATTTATCCCAATTCGGGATGGGTTGAGCATGACCCGATCGAGATCTACTCCTGCCAATACGGCGTGATGATGGAGGCGATCACGCGCGGCGGCATTGCGCCGTCGGAGATCGCGGCCATTGGCATTACAAACCAGCGCGAGACGACCGTGGTGTGGGAAAAGGCGACGGGAAAACCGATCGCGAATGCCATTGTCTGGCAGTGCCGCCGAACGGCGGAGCTTTGCGACGCGCTGCGGGCGCGGGGGCTTGCGCCCTACATCCGCGAAACGACGGGGCTTGTGCTCGACGCCTATTTTTCCGCCACGAAAATTCGCTGGCTCTTGGATCATGTGCCCGACGCGCAGGCGCGCGCCGAGCGCGGCGAGCTGCTCTTCGGCACGGTCGACACGTGGCTTTTGTGGAAGCTGACGGGCGTGCACGCCACGGACTACACCAACGCCAGCCGCACCATGCTCTATGACATCCATCGCCTGCGCTGGGATCCCACCCTCCTGCAAGCGCTGAACATTCCCGCCTGTATGCTGCCGGAGGTGCGCGACAGCAGCGCGGTTTACGGCTGTGTGAACATTCAGGGCGAGCAGATACCGGTGGCCGGTATGGCGGGCGACCAGCAGGCGGCGCTCTTCGGGCAATGCTGCTTTGAGCGCGGCGAAGCGAAGAACACCTACGGCACGGGCTGCTTTTTGCTGATGAACACGGGCAGCGAGGCGTGCGCCAGCCGCCACGGGCTGATCACGACCATTGCCTCCGGCATCGGCGGGCAGGTGCGCTACGCGCTGGAGGGCAGCGTCTTTGTCGGCGGAGCGGTCATCCAGTGGCTGCGCGACGAGATGCGATTTCTCAACGAGTCGCGCGATGCGGAATACTACGCAAGCAAGGTCAGCTCCACGGAGGGCGTCTACTTCGTGCCTGCCTTCACGGGGTTGGGCGCGCCCTACTGGGATATGTATGCGCGCGGCACGATCGTCGGCATTTCGCGCGGCACGCGGCGCGAGCACATCATCCGCGCCGCGCAGGAATCCATTGCCTATCAGTCAACGGATCTGGTCGAGGCGATGGAGCGCGACACGGGCACGAAGATCCATGAGCTGAAGGTCGATGGCGGCGCGAGCCGCGACACCTTCCTGATGCAGTTTCAGGCGGATATGCTCGACTGTGCCGTCCGCCGTCCGGTCGTGCGCGAGACGACCGCGCTGGGCGCGGCCTGCCTTGCGGGTCTGGCCGTCGGCTTCTGGCGTGATCTCGACGAGATCTGCGCCCTGTGGCAATGCGGCGAGTGCTTCGCGCCGCACATGGACGCAGCCGAGCGCGCGGACAAAAAGCGCGGCTGGGCAAAGGCCGTCGGGCGCAGTTTGGACTGGCAGGAGCGCACACAACCGGCAGTTGAGCGGGAAAATCCCGCAAGTCAACCGACGGATGATTGCCAAACGGCAAATTCCATGGCATAGTAGCCTCACAAGAAATGAGGAGGAAAAAGGAATGACTTACAAAACCATCGGCGACCGGATCAAATACCACCGCAAGCGGCTGGGGCTGACGCAGGAGCAGTTGGCCGAGCGCATGGGCGTCAGCGCGCAGGCGGTGAGCAAATGGGAAAACAACCTGAGCTGTCCGGACATCTCCGTGCTGCCCGTGCTGGCCGACGTGTTCGGCATCAGCGTGGACGAGCTGCTGGGCAAACAGCCGCAGGAAGAGGAGGCGCAGCAGGAAGAAAAGTCGTCCGACGGCTGGCGCTGGGAATGGAAGCGCAACTCAAAGACCGGCGGGCTTTGCTTCGCCCTGTACATCATCACCGTCGCGGCGCTGCTCCTGCTGCGCGGGTTCGTGGAGCGCATGGACATCGCGCCGTGGACGATCCTCTGGACGTGCGCGCTGACCTATTTGGGCATCGCGGGTCTGCTGGACGGCTTCTCCCTGTTCTGCACGATCATGGCGGCAGCGGGCGTGTTCTTCCTGCTCAAGGCCTACGGCGTGATCGCCGTTTCCGTCGGTATGGGAACGATCCTTCCCGTCGTGCTGCTCATCTGGGGCGTCGGCCTGCTGGTAGACGTGTTTCGAGGCAAGCGCAAGAAGAAAACGCACGGCAAGCGCAAGCTCCACGCGGATGTAAAATGTGACGACGGCTACCTGCACTGCGAGATGAGCTTCGGCGAGTACCGCGCCGTTGTCGCGCCGGAGCTTCTGCGCGGCGGCAGCATCGAGAGCAGCTTCGGTGACTTCACCGTGGACTTCTCCGCCTGCAAGGCGCTTGCGCCGGACTGCACGCTGAGCGTAGATAACAGCTTCGGCGAGCTGACGCTGCTCGTGCCGGATCGCTTCCGCGTTGAAGTAGCCGAAAAGGACGCCTTTGCCTCCGCCGCGAGCGTGAAAGGCTCCCCCGCCGAGCCGACCAGCGGCGTGATGCAGCTGCATATCGACAACAGCTTCGGTTCCATCGAGATCCGCTACGTAGACTAACAGAAACACAGGCGCGGCTCCCGTTCTCGGGAGCCGCGCCGCAGCGTGTCGAAAAACCTTTTTCGACACGCTGGGAGACTGCCAAAAAGGTTCGGAAGACAAGCAACTCACGCTCGTCGGCGTATATAGATACGGTAGAGCGTGAGTTGCGAAGTA
>USIH01000119.1 GCA_900554705.1 uncultured Eubacteriales bacterium | reverse complement strand
CACCGTCGGCGCGAACAAGAACTCCATCAAGATCATCGGCGACCACACCGACAAGAACGTTCAGGCATACTTCCAGTACGACTCGAAGAAATCCGGCGGTGTTACCATCTCCCACCTGCGTTTCGGCGATGAACCGATTCGCTCCACCTATTATGTAAACAACGCAGACTTTATTGCCTGCCATAATGCATCCTACATGCATAAATATCAGATTGTGCAGGATGTCAATCCGGGTGGAACCTTCCTGCTGAACTGCAGCTGGAGTGATGAAGAACTGAATGCAGTACTTCCTGCATCGGCAAAGAGATACATTGCAGAGAACAATATCCGATTCTACACCTGTGATGCGGTGGATATCGCCGTGAAACTGGGCCTGGGTGCTCGGAGAACCAACACGGTACTGCAGGCGGCCTTCTTCAAGCTGTCCGAAGTTATTCCAATTGATAAAGCGGTTGGATACATGAAGGAAGCGATTCGGAAGACTTATGGCCGCAAGGGAGAAGATATCGTTGCCATGAACTGCGAAGCGGTGGATGCCGGAATTACCCATATTCATCAGGTAGAAGTATCGGAAGCGTGGAAGAATGCGGTTGAGGAACCGGCCGACAAGTCCGTAGAGACAGATCGACCGGACCTGAAACAGTACGTCGAAGAGATATTGATTCCGGATTCGGCAATGGAAGGAGATTCCATTCCGGTGTCTCGATTTGTAAAGACAAACGACGGAATGATTCCTTCCGGCACGGCCGCATTTGAGAAGCGAGGCGTGGCCATTTCCGTTCCGAAGTGGATTCCGGAAAACTGCCTCCAGTGCAATATGTGTTCCTTCGTGTGTCCGCACGGTGCAATCCGTCCGTTTGCGGTTACCGAGGACGAAGCGGCAAAGTCCGGTGCGGCTGCATTGGAAATGAAGGGAAAGAATGGAGACGGTCGGAAATTCGCTCTGGCAATCTCTTCCTATGACTGTGCAGGCTGTGGTTCCTGTGTCGAATCTTGCCCGGCAAAGAACAAGGCTCTGGAGATGGTTTCCTTCGAGTCTTCGGAATCCCAGAAGGAGCAGAAGGTATTCGATTACCTGGAGAAGCATGTGGGTCAGGAAATCGGTGCGACGGAGGCAAAATCCGTTAAGGAAGTGGGCTTCCGGAAACCGTATTTGGAATTCTCCGGTGCGTGCCCGGGATGCGGGGAGTCGCCTTATGCAAAGCTGGTAACACAGCTCTTTGGCAACCGCATGATTATTGCGAATGCCACCGGCTGCAGTTCCATCTGGGGCGGCAGTGCACCGAGCACACCGTATACCGTTGATAAGAACGGAAGGGGTCCGGCGTGGTCCAACTCCCTCTTCGAGGACAATGCGGAATTCGGACTGGGCATGGCAATTTCGGTTCAGGCTCGTCGCAAGGAGCTTTGCGGTAAAGTTGCTCAGCTGGCGGCACATCCGGAGTGTGCGGAAGCCGCGAAAGCGTGGATGGATTACATGAATGACGGCATTGAGTCGGAGGTGACCGGCGATAACCTGCTGAAGGCAATTTCGGACTGCGAACTGCCGGAGGCGGCGTATGTACGGGAGAATTCCGATTTACTGGTAAAACCATCCGTATGGATGTTCGGTGGAGACGGCTGGGCATATGATATCGGTTACGGCGGTCTGGATCATGTTCTGGCGCAGGACGAGGACGTGAACGTGTTCGTCTTCAACACCGAGGTCTACTCCAACACCGGCGGACAGGCTTCCAAGGCTTCCAACATCGGTCAGGTCGCGCAGTTCGCGGCAGCCGGTAAGGAAGTAAAGAAGAAGAGCCTTGCCGAGATCGCCATGTCCTATGGCTACATCTACGTGGCGCAGGTCGCCATGGGCGCGAACCCCGCGCAGACCCTCAAGGCCATCGCCGAGGCGGAAGCCTACCACGGTCCGTCGCTCATCATCGGCTACGCTCCGTGCGAAATGCACTCCATCAAGGGCGGCATGATGCACTGCCAGGACGAGATGAAGAAGGCCGTAGACTGCGGTTACTGGAATATGTTCCGCTTCGACCCGTCCAAGGAAACGGGCAAGTTCACGCTCGACTCCAAGGCGCCGAAGGGCGGCTATCAGGAATTCCTGATGAACGAGGCGCGCTACAGCCGTCTGACCCGCGAGTTCCCCGAGCGTGCGAACGTCCTGTTCGAGCGCAACGAAGAAAACGCGAAGCAGCGCTATGCGCACCTGCTCAAGCTCGTTGAAATGTACAAGGATTGATACTTGCACTGCGGGCTGCCTCATTTGAGGCAGCCCGTCAGACTGTCAAAAAGGCTCGTAACCGTCAAAATGGTTTTGCCTTTTTCGAGAAAATCAGTTGCGGAAACGCGAAGCTGATGCCGTTGCGTTTTCCAATCCTTGGTGAGAAATTCGTCTGCTTTGCAAGAATTTTGACTTACTTCGCAACTCACGCTCCTGCGCAGCCGTTCGCGACGAAGGAGCGTTACGGATGCGGCGTGCCCCTTGCGGGTATACCGTATCTATATACGCCGACGGATACGAGTTGCTTGTCTTCCGAACCTTTTTGGCAGTCTGCCAGCG
This sequence comes from uncultured Eubacteriales bacterium, assembly GCA_900554705.1. Taxonomy (GTDB): domain Bacteria; phylum Bacillota; class Clostridia; order Oscillospirales; family Oscillospiraceae; genus JAZOXB01. The sequence continues at coordinate 4,100 of USIH01000119.1, read as the reverse complement.
TGTCGAAAAAGGGTTTTCGACACGCTGAGGGCGCTGCCGGAGCAGCGCCCTGTTTTTGCGGTTTTCAGCCGTCGTAGTTGCCGTAGATCCATGCGTTCGGCAGGTTGCGCGAGGTGCCGCCGTTGGAGCACTTCGTGACGTATTCGCCGTCGAACCACATGATGGCGCTCGCGCCGCCGTCCAAGTTCATGGCGGTGTAGCCGTCGTGCCGCATGAGGATCTTTGCGCAGGTCTCAACGTCGGTGCCGATGGAGCGGCTGGTCAGGCGGCCTTCGACGACGAGCATAAGGATCTCGCCGCGCGAGGACTGGCCGATGCACGCGCGGGGGTTGATGCCGTTCCAGTCGTAGAATCCGCCGACGGCAAGCTCACCGTCCACGATCAGGGCGGGGGAGAACTCCACCGCGTCGGTCACGTCGCTCTTCATCTCGTCATAGGTGTTGACGATATAGAACCGGTTCTGGTTGGTAAACTCGATGCGCTTGTAGCCCTTTTCCTGATAGTGATAGCCGTATTCCTTGCCTTCGCACATGGCGTAGCCCGCGATGATGCCGCCGGTGCCCGCACCCTGCGGATCATAAAAGCCGCTGGCGCTCATGCCCAGCACGCCGCCGTGCACGGTGACGAGCTTTTCCATCGATTGACCGTAGGAGCCGATGCCCTCCGACGCGCCGCAGCGGAGCTGCGCGGGATCCTTGCCTATGGCAAGCACGCCCTGATAGCCCGTACCCTTGACGCGCACGAGAAGGATCTTATTCTTCGCGTCGATGGCGAGCACCTGCTCACCCATGGAGGTGTAGATGTCGGTGCCGCTGTCGCTCAGACCGGCCTCGTTGATATAAATGTTTTCCCAGCCGTTGTCGAGTGTTTCAGGGTGCGTGTCGAGGTAATCCTCAAACGAGGTGCGGCTCAGCTCCCAGAACAGCTCATAGAAGCGATCCTCCGCCGTCGCGGTCGGCGTGGTCTCGCTCGGCTCCGTGTTCGGCTCCGTGTTCGGCTCCGTGTTCGGCTCCGTCGGGTCGTTGGCACTCGACGGGTCTACCGTCGCGGGCGGCAGGGTCGTCGTGGGGATGTTGCGGTCGCTCTGGTCGCTCTTAAAGTGATCCTGCGCGATCTTACGCGCTTCGTAATACTCCTGCTGGTAGTCGGTCATATACTTCGGCAGGAACATGGTGGCAAGCCACTGGTGTGAGTTTGTCTCGAAGGCGGTGTCGATGAACATCTCGCGCAGCGCCTTGATCTTGGGAATATCGGAGAAGGCGAAGAAGCAATAGACCAGCTCGCCGAACAGAGCGATGGACAGCAGGATCGCCGCGACCTTCAGACCGCGATTGGGCTTCTTTTCTTTACGGCGCTTGTTTTTTTCCTGTTTGATCGGAAACACTCCCTTTCAGAAGAATACGTGTGTCGCTACGGACACAGATAAGCAAATAATTGCCTCCAATTTGTAACCTTTATGAGATCGGGTGCGGCGGCGCGGAGGTCTCCACCGGAAGACCGGAAAGCACATACGGCTCCGTTGTGCTCAGCACGGAATCGTTCGCGCAGACCTGACTGACCGTGAGTGTACAGCCCTCCTCCGGCAGCTCGTCGAGCAGGATCAAAAGCGTGCTGCTGTTGATAAAGACCGTATCCACGCCGCTGCCGTCGACCTCTACGACGCTCGACTCGGTAAAGCCCTTGCCGCTGAGGAAGACGGCCTGTCCGACGCGCACGACCTTCTGCACGGCGATGTCGCGGAATCCCATTTTCAGATCCGTCGGCGCGTAGGGATTGTCGCCGTTGGTGAGGTAATTGTCGCCGTAGAGCATATCGTACTGCATTTCGTAGAGCAGCTGCGCATAGTTTTCGTCGCTTGCATAGTTTTGATGCAGCTTTGTGAGCTTGCCGTTGTTGTAGCCCAGCAGCTTCATGATGCTGGAGGCGAGCTGATAGGTCGTCAGATCCTTCGCCGTCGTCTTGAGCGGGAAGTTCGACCAGATCACATACTCCGTCTTGAAGCGGTCGCCGGAGAGCAGATCGTCGTCTTCAATGTCAAAGCCGGGGAAGTGGTCGCCGTAGAGCACGAGGATCGTCTTTTCGTCAAAACGCTCCAGCGCGTCCGTCAGCGAGGCGAGGAACTGATCCATTTCATGGATTTGGTTTACATAATACGTGAAGCTCTCCACATCGCCCGCCGTAAAGCCGTCGAGGACTTCGATCTTGCGGTCGTAATCCACGCCGCCGTCGGGATACTTGCCGTGTCCCTGCACGGAGATGGCGTAGATGAAGTCCTGCTCCTCGGTCGAGCGCAGGCAGTCGATGATCTCGTCGACAAGGACGGCGTCCTTTGCCCAGCCCATGGGGGTGCGCTCGATGTTGTTCATATACTCCACGGAGGTGAAGTCGTCAAAGCCGAGGTTGGCATAGACCTTGTTGCGACTGTAGAAGGTGCCTTGATGGTTGTGGATGGCATGGCAGCGGTAGCCAAGCTCCTTGAGGTCATAGTTGACCGTTTCGCAGGCGGTGTCCTGCATGATGGACTTGTATGGTGTCTCGCCGATACCGAAGTTTTTCACGTTCATCTGCGTGATGACCTCAAACTCGGTGTTTGCCGTGCCCGCGCCGAAGGCGGGGACGGTCAGATAGGCGGAGGGATATTCCTGTTTTAGCTGCGTGAAATAGGGCAGCGGATTTTCGGAGAAGGTCACGCCCTTCAGCTCGTTTACGTCGATGAAGGATTCGAGCTGAAGCATCACGATGTTGACCTTTTGCGGACGCTGCGTGGTCTCAATGTCGTCGATGGCGTTCTGGATCTGCTCGATCTCCTCCGGACCGTACTGCTCCGGTTCCTTCATACCGCGGTCGATGGCCGACAGGACGAAGGAAATTTCAAAGCCGTACTTCTTATATCCGTTGCCGATGAATGCGTAGTTTTTCGACACGGTGACGGAATTGAGGAACAGCACGATCGCCAGCACCACGCCGATGCCCGAAATGCCTGCGGCGATGCCGGTGCGCAGGTAGTCGGGCTTGCGCTTCTTTTCGCGGATGGCAAGCAGGACGATGAGCGCGACCAGCACGACCAGCGCGACAATGATGGCGATGATCGCGGTGACGGACAGGTACATATCAATGACCGGCAGCACGGACTTTGCGATCAGAAGATCGTCCATGGAGAAGGGGGTCACGCGCATATGGGTCATGATGCAGTTGGTAATGCCCAGCGCAAGCCACACAATAGAGATGAGCACAAAGAGCCAGCAGCGCTTTTTTAAGAACAGCGTGAGCGAGAGGGTAAAGAAGATAATGAGCGCATTGAGTGCGAATGCCCACGGGTTCCGGATCAGAAATTGCAGCGTTTCGACGATCCCGTGGCGGCAAAGCACCTCGATGAGCAGCGCAAGGCAAAGCGAGTAGACCATCGTAAAGCGGATGCGGCGCGCTTCCACCCAGTCGATGACCCGAACTCGATAGGTATTCAATTTATGAAAGAAGTTTTTCAGTTTTCCCATAATCACCATTTCCCATTCTTCAGACGGAACTCGGCGTCAAAAGTTCCCAAAAAATCAGTGACTATCATACGCTATCGGAGGAGATTTGTCAACCCGCAGTCGCTCGGCGCACCGGAAGATCGTCGATCTTGACCGTGGAGGTGTGCGGAATGGGCTTCCATTCGACCTTTTGGAAAAGCGCGAGGAAGGTGCAGATGCGCCCGATGAGGGCAAAGCGCGGGAAAGTGACGGAAAACCAGAGGATTTTCCAAATTGACAGGGGAGCAATGCGTTTGCGCTCCGCCCAGAACAGGTACAGCGCAGTCACCGTGCCGCTGAGGAAGCGACGCAGACAGGCAAGCGCCAGCGTCAGCGCGGCCGCGCCGATCGCGCCGAGCGGGTCGGAGAGGAAGCAAAAGGCGGCGACGGGGAAGAGCAGGCGGAGAGAAACGAGCCAAGCGCCGACAGCACCAGCAGGATGGTTCGCAGGACAGACATATCGGGTATACCTCTATAAGTGAAACAAGCTGTCTCAAATGAGACAGCCCAGCGTGCCGAAAAACCTTTTTCGGCACGCTGGGAGACTGCCAAAAAGGTTCGGAAGACAAGCAACTCACGCTCGTCGGC
>USIH01000118.1 GCA_900554705.1 uncultured Eubacteriales bacterium | reverse complement strand
TATTCCTGATAAAAATACCCAAGTCATTATCAAAATAACAGCTATAATCCAATAAACAATGTCTTTTTTATTAAATAAATCAATATCTTTTCTAATTAAAGATAAGTATAGCTTATAGAAAAAGTAAACAAAAACTATTGAAAATAGAATTCCCCATAAGTTTAAGAATGTATTAAAAAATACCAATAAAGAGGCAAATAAATATGTTAAACCCAGAAAAACAAATATTTTATCAAACAACATGATTATCCTTTTTATCAAATAAAGAAACTAAACCACGAGCAGCATAAGGAAGCAAATACATAAAGTATTGATAAAGATATATAGCTTTTACTTCCCAAAGAGTATGAAACAAGAAACCACCTATCACAATAATCATCCCAATCATTGAATATAGATTTAAACATTTTCTCTTTTTAATCATAAATGCAAACAATCCAAGCGCAATAACACTTGACACTCCATCCCAAAATATATTTAAAACATCATTGATTTTGCCACCAACAACATTTTTTACAAAATTGTTATTATTCAATTCACGGAATTGATCAAACGTTTCATATTGAGGATTAGCCCAAGAAGATAAAAACTTTTGACTGTAAAAACGCAAAGCTACATTAGGCTTTTCTTTAAAGTTTTCTAGCACACCATCAATAAAAGTTTGTGCACGTTTTTCTGTAAATTCTGGCATATAGCCATTTTCAACATGATACACTTCAAACTCATTAAAGTAACCGCCAGGTCTTCTTTGATCATAATTCAAACCATAGGCAAACCAACAAATAGTAGGCAGTTTGGTATCACCATAGTCAATATCAGCTCTATTTCCCCAAAACCGAGGATTACGCCAAGCAGTACCGTCTGTTTTGCTGCCGCCACTGGCGCAACTGCGAGGTATACGGGATGCTGATGAAAAAATACGAAGAGGAGGAATGACCGTGGAACAGCTGCAGGAGCTTTTGCGCGCGGCCGTGCCCGACGCCTGCCGCGTGCTGCGCGAGACGATGGAGGATGCGTCGGTCAAGCCCGAGCTGCGCGTCAAGTGCTGCGAGATCGTCTTTGACCGCGTGTTCGGCAGAGCGCCGCCCGACGCGCAGTGCCTTTCGCCGGTGGTGTTCGTGGGAGGCGACACGCTGTGACGCGCGTGGTGCTGCCGGAGGTGGTCGGCAAGGGCTACGACGAATTTTGGCGCTTTCGCGGGCGCTATCGCGTGGTCAAGGGCAGCCGCGCCTCCAAAAAATCCAAAACCACCGCCCTGAACCTCATCTACCGCATGATGCGCTATCCGCAGGCCAACACCCTTGTCATCCGACAGACCTTCAACACCCTGCGCGACAGCTGCTGGGCGGATCTGCGCTGGGCGGCGCGGCGGCTGCACGTGTCCGGCCTGTGGAGCTTCACGGCCTCGCCCCTTGGCGCGGTCTACAAGCCCACGGGGCAGCAGATCCTCTTCCGCGGGCTGGACGACGCGCAGAAGCTCGCCTCCGTCTCCTGCGCGACGGGGCATCTGTGCTGGTGCTGGTGCGAGGAGGCCTATGAGATCGAGCGGGAAGAGGACTTCGACATGATCGACGACACCATCCGCGGCGAGCTGCCGGAGGGGTATTTTAAGCAGATCACGCTGACCTTCAACCCGTGGAGCGCGGCGTCGTGGCTCAAGCGGCGGTTCTTCGACGCGCCGCCCGATCCGGACATTCTGGCCATGACCACCGACTACCGCGTCAACGAATGGCTCGACGAGGCCGACCTGAGGCGCTTTGCGCAGATGAAGCAGAGCAATCCGCGCCGCTACCGCGTGGCGGGCGAAGGGCAGTGGGGGCTGGAGGCGGGGCAGTTCTTCGAGGAATTTGTCGATACGCCGCGCGAGGATCGCCGCTTTACCCACGTCGTCGAGCCGTTCCGGCCGCCGCGCGAGTGGACGATGGTGCGCAGCTACGACTTCGGCTACGGCAAGCCCTTCTCCTGCGGCTGGTGGGCGGTGGATTTCGACGGCGTGGCCTATCGCGTGGCCGAGCTGTACGGCTGCACCGAGACGCCCAACGAGGGCGTGCGCTGGACGCCCGACCGGCAGTTTGCCGAGATCGCGCGCATCGAGCGGGAGCACCCCTATCTGCGCGGGCGCAATATTCTGGGCGTGGCCGACCCGTCGATCTGGGACGCCAGCCGCGGCGAGAGCATCGCCGAGACGGCCATGCGCCACGGGGTCTACTTCGTCCCCGGCGACAACGCGCGCATCCCGGGCTGGATGCAGTGCCACTACCGGCTGCAATTTGACGAGCAGGGCTACCCGCGGATGTATGTGTTCCGCACGTGCCGCGCATTTCTGCGCACCGTGCCGCTTTTGACCTATGACCCGACCAACGCGGAGGATGTGAACACGGCGCTGGAGGATCACGTGGCGGACGAATGGCGGTATTTCTGTATGTCGCGCCCGATCCGGCCGCTGCGTCCGGTGCAGGCGCCGGAGACGGTGTGGTTTGATCCGCTGCGCGGCGGGCGCGGCGCTGTCGCCGCCGCGCAATGAAAAATGAAGAATGAAGCGCGCCGCGGTGCGGCGCATGAAGCACGGGGAGCACCCTCAAGCCTGCCCCGTGCAAGGGAATCGGGCGCAATTATGAATTATGAATTATGAATTATGAATTACAAAGGAGGAACCATGGAAACACCCATCGGACGGGAGCAGGTGCTCCGCTTCACGGAGATCCTGAAGAAGTACAAGGCGGGCAAGGCCGCCACGGAGGCACGCATCCGCGCCTCCGAGCAGTGGTGGAAGCTGCGCAACGCGCAGCAGGAGGGCGTCGCGCGCCACGGCGGCTTCGTCTCCTCCTCCGGCTGGCTGCACAACGTCATCGCCTCCAAGCACGCCGACGCCATGCAGGCCATGCCGGAGCCGGTCATCCTGCCGCGCGAGCCGGACGATCAGGCGCAGGCGCGCCTGCTGTCGGCCGTCGTGCCGTGCATTTTGGAGCAAAACGGCTTCGAGAGCACCTACAGCGACGAGCAGTGGCAGAAATGCAAGACCGGCACGGGCGTATACAAGGTCGTCTGGGACGCCGAAAAGCTCGGCGGCATGGGCGACGTGGCCATCGAGTGCGTGAGCCTGCTCGACCTGTACTGGCAGCCCGGCGTGCGCGACATCCAGCGCTCGCGCTACTTTTTCCACACGGAGCTTTGCGACCGCGAGGCGCTCCTTGAGCGCTGGCCGGAGCTGCGGGGACGCCTGCGCGGCAGCGGCTTTCTGCCCGCGCGCTTCCTGTATGACGATCAGGTGGACGTGTCCGATCAGGAGACGGTCGTGGAGGTCTATTACCGGCGCGGCGGCCTGCTGCACTACTGCAAGTACGTCGGCGACACGGTGCTCTTCGCCTCGGAGAACGATCCGGAAATGCAAAAGACCGGCTTCTATGCCCACGGCAGATATCCCTACGTCTTCGACCCGCTCTTCCCCGTGGAGGGCAGCCCCTGCGGCTACGGCTATGTGGACATCTGCAAAAACCCCCAGACGGCCATCGACCTGATGGACACCGCCTTTGTGGAAAACGCGATGGCCGGTTCCGTGCCGCGCTTCTTCCGCCGCGCCGACAGCAGCGTCAACGAGGAGCAGTTCCTCGACCTGCGCAAGCGGCTGGTCGACGTGAGCGGCAACATCGACGAGACGGGCATCCGCCCCATTGCGTTTCACACCCTGCCGCCGGTCTACGTCAGCTACTTCGACCGCAAGATCCAGGAGCTGCGCGAGACGAGCGGCAACACCGAAACGGCCACCGGCGGCGTGCAGAGCGGCGTGACGGCCGCCTCGGCCATCGTCGCCTTGCAGGAGGCCAGCGGCAAGGGCAGCCGCGACAGCACCATGACGAGCTACCGCGCCTTCCGCGCCGTCGTGGAGCTGACGCTCTGGCTCATCCGGCAGTTTTACGATCTGCCGCGCTCCTTCCGCATCACGGGGCGCAGCGGGCAGGCCGAATTTATCACCTATTCCAACGCCGCCCTACAGGCGCAGGCGCAGACCGGCCCCTTCGGCACGAGCCTGCGGCTGCCGGTGTTTGACATCGTGTGCGGCGCGCAGAAGAAGAGCGCCTACACCAAGGCCTCGCAGAACGAGCTGGCGCTGCAATTCTTCCGGCTGGGCTTCTTTGAGCCGACGCGCGCGCCGCAGGCGCTGCGCTGTCTGGAGATGATGGACTTCGACGGGCGCGAAGCGCTCATGGAGCGCCTGCGCGAGGGCGCCGGTCTGACCGGCGCGTCGGAGGACGGACTTGACGCCCTGCTCGGTGCATCGGCAGACGGCCTTGCCGCCCTGCTCGACGCGGACGGCGAAGGGCTGCTCGGCGCGGACGGCGCGGACGAGCCGCTGCCGCAGGGGGACAGTCAGCGCGGCCTTGCCGCACGCGAGCCGAAGCGCATCGAGCGCGCGCGCCGGCGCGCGCAGGAGGCGCCGGTGCCGTAGGGCGCGGCGCTGGCGCCGCCGCGAATGAAAAATGAAGAATGAAGCGCGCCGCAGAGCGGCGCATGAAGCGCCTGCGGGCGTGAGGAGTTGACAGCATGGAGCTTGGGTGCAGCGGAAACCTTGAAATATCACAAAGAAAGGAAATCACAACATGAATGAACGAAATCAACCGTCCTTGGACGGCTGCAATACGGTCGAAGCGGAGGCCGCCGACGACGGGCGGCAGGCGAAAGACGAGCGTGTCGCCGACGCTCAGAAGCCCACTTGGGAGGAGCTGATGCGTGATCCGGAGTACAACGCCGCCATGCAGCAGACGGTGCGCGCGCGCCTGCGCGCGGCGCGCGGCGCGGAGGATCCCGAGCGTGGGCGGGCGCGGCTGGAGGCGCAGAGCGCCGAGCTGCGCAGGCTCCTGCCGCAGTTTGACCTGGAGCAGGAGCTGAAGGACCCGACGTTCCGCCGCATGACGCAGGCGGGCGTCCCGCTGCGCGATGCTTTTTGCGCCGTACATTTCAGGCAGCTGCAAGCCGCCGCCATGCAGGTGGCAGCGCGGGAGGCGGCCGAGCGCCTGGCCGAAAGCATCCGCAGCGCAAGCGCACGTCCGCGCGAGAACGGCATCTCCGGCCGCGCGGCGAGCGTTTCGGACGTCGATTGGCGCTGCGCGAGCCGACAGGAGCGCGAGGACTTCAAGCGCCGTGTGCGTACCGCCGCGGCGCAGGGGCAGAAGCTCTACCCCGCACGGTAATGACGGGGGACGTCGCGCCGGTGTCGGTGCGACGGGACGGACAGGGCACGGCTGTACCGGCGCGCACGGTCCCCGCAGGAAGAGACAGGAGGTAATTTATGGACATCATGGTCAACACGAGCGAAGGCGCGGTCGGCGCCTACACGGGCAAGCGCGACACGGACGGCGCGTCCATGAGCGCGGAGCTGAAGACATTTTACGACACCGAGCTGCTGGAAAACGCCCGCACGGAAATGTTTTACGCGCAGCTTGCCAAGAAGCAGCCGCTGCCGAACGGGCGCGGCAAGACGATCGAGTGGCGCAAGTGGAACACCTTCGCGCGCGCCGACAAGCTGCAGGAGGGCGTCATCCCCACGGGGCAGAAGTTCGGCGTGAGCTACAAGACCGGCGCGCTCGAGCAGTACGGCACCTACGCCGCCGTTTCCGACACGCTCGAGCTGCACGCCTATGACGACGTGATCCTCGGCGCGGCCGAGGAGATGGGCGCTTCCGCCGCCGAGACGCAGGAAAAGCTCATCCGCGACGCGCTCATGACGGGCGGCAACGTCCTTTACTGCGACGCGCTGGGCGAGGACATGACGCCGGTGCGCAAGATCACGCGGCAGTCGGAGATGAGCTCCGGCGCGGAGGTCTTCTGCGCGCTCACGCCCGACATGGTCGCCAAGGCCGTCACGAAGCTCAAGAAGGATCGCGTGCCGACCATCGGCGGCCGCTACGTCGCGGTCATCCATCCGTCGGTCGCCTACGATCTGCGCCGCAGCAAGGACTGGATCGAGGCGCACAAGTACGCGGCGGCAGGCGAGATCTTCAACGGCGAGATCGGCGAGCTGCACGGCGTGCGCTTCATCGAGGACGTGTTCGCGCCCGTGCTGCGCGGCGGCGACCTTGCCTCGGACGCGCGCTCGCTGAAGATCGACCACACCGGCGGCTACAGCGGCAGCATCACGAGCGTGACCTTCCAGGGCGGTACGGTCGCGGCCGGTGCGCTCAAGGGGCGCGTGATCTCCATCAACGAGGTCGATGCCGTCGTCACGGACAACACGGCCACCACCCTGACCTTTGAGGCGACGGATTTCGGCACCGTGCCGGAAAACTGCCCGATCCACCCCGGCGAGGGCGCGGGCGACGGCACGGCGGCATACGCGACGTTCTTCTTCGGCAAGGACGCCTTCGGCATCGTCGATCCGGAGGGCGGCGCGCTGCAAATGATCGTGCACGACAAGTCCGAGGGCGGCGGTCCGCTCAATCAGTTCTCCACCGTGGGCTATAAGCTCGAGACGAACGGCGCGACGATCCTCTATCCCGAGCGCCTGCTGCGCGTGATGAGCTGCTCGAGCTACAGCGACGTCGATGAGGCAAACTGACGCGGCGCTATCGCCGCCGCGAATGAAAAATGAAGAATGAGGCGTTCCGCAATGCATAATGCATAATTCACAATGCATAATGCATCGCTCCGCACGCACCGCTATCGCTGCCGCGAATGAAAAATGAAGAATGAAGCGCGCCGCCTTGCGGCGCATGAAGCGCCTGCGGGCGTGAGGAGCTGACA
>USIH01000117.1 GCA_900554705.1 uncultured Eubacteriales bacterium | reverse complement strand
AACGACATCGTGTGCACCGACTACACCATCGGCTTCGACACCGCCGCCAACACCGCCGTGGAGTGCATGGACAAGCTCCGCGACACCATGCAGTCCCACGAGCGCTGCTCCGTGGTGGAGGTCATGGGCCACCGCGCCGGTTATCTGGCGCTGTATGTGGGCGTGGCCATCGGCGCCACCGCCGTGCTGGTGCCCGAGCGCTCCTACGACTTTGAAAAGCACGTGGCTGAGAAGATCCGCCGCGCCCGTATCAGCGGCAAGACCAACTTTATGATCGTGGTGGCCGAGGGCGCGGCCAGCGGCATCGCCGTGGGCGAGGAGATCCGGGAGAAGCTGGGACTGGATCCCCGCGTCACCATTCTGGGCCATATCCAGCGGGGCGGCAACGCCAGCGCCAAGGACCGGGTCATGGCCACGCGCATGGGCTACGAGGCCGTCCGCGTCCTGGCGGAAGGAAAGACCAACCGCGTGATCTGTGCCAAGGATGATCAGATCATCGACCTGCTGCGCCAGCGCAGCCGCCCCTACCTCTTCTCGAACTCCCTTGCCCCCGCCATCTGCGCTGCCACGCTGGAGACCATCCGTATGCTGGAGCAGTCCACCGAGCTGCGCGACCGCGTGCACGAAAACGCGCGCTACTTCCGCGCGGGCATGGAGGCGCTGGGCTTCGATCTTCTGCCCGGCGAGCACCCGATCGTCCCCGTCATGCTCTACGACCCGAAGGTCGCGGGCGAATTTGCCCGCCGGATGCTGGAAAAGGGCGTCTATGTCGTGGGCTTCTGCTACCCCGTCGTTCCCAAGGGACGCGACCGCGTGCGCACGCAGATCTCCGCCGGACACACCCGCGAGGAGCTGGATCTTGCGATCCGCTGCTTTGGCGAGGTACGGAAAGAAATGGGAATTTAACCAAAATTTCGATTGACTTTTTCCTTTTATTGTGTTACTTTAACAGTGCAACAGAATATTGCCGGATGACGCAGTCAGGAGAGCGCAGCAATGCCACCGAAGGGGATCGCGCAGAAACTCTCAGGTTCCGGAACTGACTGCCGACGGGACTCTGGAAAGCCGCGTCACGCGGCACCGAAGAAGCAATCCCTGCGGGGAGAATCTTTCAGGTCGATCAAACAGAGCGCGCCTTGCTTTGGCGCGCTCTGATTTTTTTGGGAGGTCATTTATGGGAGAACTGAAACAAACCGTACTTTATGACGCGCACGTTGCCGCCGGCGCGACGCTGGTCGACTTCGGCGGCTGGGAGATGCCGATCCAGTATCCGCACGGCATCCTCTCGGAGCATCTGCTCTGCCGCAGCGGCTGCGCCATCTTCGACGTTTCCCACATGGGACGCATCGAGATCGGCGGCAAGGATCGCCTCGCGTTTTTGCAGCATGTGCTTTCGAGCAACGCGGCGGCGCTCGCGGTCGGGCAGTCGCAGTACTGCATCCTGCCGGACATCCGCGGCGGCGCATATGACGACGCCTATCTCTACCGCTTCGAGGAGGAGACCTACCTTCTCGTGATCAACGCCGCGAACATCGAAACGGATCTGTCCTACCTGTCCCTTGCCGCAATGCGGTTCGACGTCACGATCGAGAACGTCTCCGCGCGCTATGCCGCCATTGCCGTGCAGGGGCCAAAGTCCGAGGCGATGCTTGCGACGCTTGCGGGCGGCGCTCCCCTGCCGCAGAAGAAAAACGCGCTTGCCTCCCTGCCGATGGAGGGCAGACCCGTCCGCCTCTCGCGCACGGGCTACACCGGCGAGCCGATCGGCTACGAGCTTTACTGCGACAGCGCCGACGCCCGCTATTTCTGGGATCGCCTGATCGCGCTGGGCGCGAATCCGACGGGTCTGGGCGCGCGCGACACGCTGCGTCTGGAGGCGTCGCTGCCGCTCTTCGGCCACGAAATGGGACTCGGCCCCCACGCCAACCGGATTCCGCTCTTTGCCGCTTCCCTCGCCCGATTTGCCGTCTCCTTCGCGGAGGAGAAGGGCGACTTTGTCGGAAAGCCCGCCCTTGCGGCGCAGGCCAAGGCAGCAGCCGCCTACCGTGCGGGTGATTTCAGCAAAACGGGCGACCTGCCCTACCGTATTTTCGGCATCGTGCTCGAGGGACGAGGCGTCCTGCGCAGCGGCTTTGACATCTATCAGGGCGAGAAATCGGTGGGCTACGTCACCAGCGGCACCATGGTGCCCTACTTCCTCACCCCCGAGCAGCCCGACCTTACCAAGACCGCAAAGCGCTCCATCGGCTTTGCCCTTCTGGACTGCACGATCTGCCCGAACGACACGGTCGAGGTCGATATTCGCGGCAAGCGCGTGCCGGCGCGCATCGTCTCGCGCCACATCCGGCAGGATCTGCCGCCCTATGTACATCCGATCGTCAACAACGAAACCATTTAATTTTTTGAGGAGGATCACACAATGAATTTCCCGTCTGAACTGCTGTATTCCAAGGATCACGAATGGGTCAAGATGCTCGACGACGGCACCGCTCTGGTCGGCATCACCGACTACGCGCAGGACGCGCTGGGCGACCTTGTCTTCGTCAATCTCCCCGCGCCGGACGACACCCTCACCGCGGGCGACACGGCCTGCGACGTCGAGTCGGTCAAGGCGGTCTCCGATGTCATGAGTCCGGTCAACGGCACGGTCTGCGCCGTCAATGAGGCGCTGGAGGACGCGCCGGAGCTGCTCAACAGCGAGCCGTATGAGGCATGGATCTTCAAGCTCAAGGACGTCAGCGGACAGGACGCGCTGATGGACGCGGGGCAGTATCAGCGCTTTGTCGAGGAGGAGCAGTGACCATGGGCTCCTATGTTCCGACGACTCCGGCGGAACGCGAAGAGATGCTGAAGGTCATCGGCGCGCAGAGCGTCGATGACCTCTATCGCGACGTTCCGCAGGAGATGCTTTCCCTGCCCGACCTGCCCGACGGGAAGAGCGAGCTGGAGACCCGTCAGCTCATGCAGGCCGTCGCGCAGAAAAACCGCGTCTATCCGGTCTGCCTGCGCGGCGCGGGCAGCTACCGCCACTTCATCCCCGCTGCGGTCAAGGCCGTCTGCTCCCGCGAGGAGTTTGTCACCGCCTACACGCCCTATCAGGCCGAGATCAGTCAGGGCATCTTGCAGGCGGTCTTTGAATATCAGACGATGCTCTGCGAGCTGACCGGCATGGACGTCTCCAACGCGGGCGTCTACGACGGCGGCACGGCGGCGGCCGAGTCGATCACCATGTGCCGCGACCGTAAGCGCACGAAGGCCTACGTCTCCGCCTGCGCCGACCCGCAGGTGCGGCAGGTCATGCAGACCTACTGCTTCGGCTCCGGCACGGAGCTGATCACCGTCCCCGCGAAGGACGGCAGGACCGACCCCGAGGCGCTGCGCGCCCTGCTCGGCGCGGACGGCGCCTGCTTCTACTTCCAGCAGCCGAACTACTACGGCCTCTTCGAGGACGCCGAGGCGCTCGCGCAGATCACCCACGCGGCGGGCGCGAAGCTCGTCATGGGCGTCAACCCCATCGCGCTTGCCCTGATGGAAACGCCCGCGCAGTGCGGCGCGGACATCGCCGTCGGCGAAGGGCAGCCTCTCGGACTGGACACCGCCTTCGGCGGTCCCTATCTCGGCTTCATGACCGCAACGCAGGCAATGATGCGCAAGCTGCCGGGGCGTATCGTCGGCAAGACGACGGACGTCGAGGGAAAGACCGGCTACGTACTGACCCTCTCGGCGCGCGAGCAGCACATCCGGCGCGAAAAGGCGTCGTCGAACATCTGCTCGAACGAGCAGCTCTGCGCGCTGACCGCAGGCGCTTACCTTGCGGCCATGGGCGCGGACGGCCTGCGTCAGGCGGCGACGCTGTGCGTCTCCAAGGCGCACTATCTCGCCGCGCGTCTGGAAGCGGAGCTGGGCTGGAAGCGCCGCTACGACGGCGCGTTCTTCCACGAATTTTTGACCGAATGCCCCTGCGTGCAGGATGCCCTGCGCGTGCTCGGCGAGAACGGCATTCTCGGCGGGCTTCCCGTGGAGGGCGGCATTCTCTGGTGCGTCACGGAGGTCGTGACCAAGGCGCAGCTCGACCGCGCGGTGGAGCTGCTGAAGGAGGTGGCGAAATGAAGACGATCTTTGCGCTTGGCGCGTCCGGCCGCGGACTGTCGCTGCTGCCGCCGTGCGACGTGCCGGAGGTCACGCTCCCCCGCACGCGCTCCACGCCGCCGCGCCTGCCCCATGTCAGCGAAAACGAGCTGATGCGGCACTATACCGCGCTTTCCAACCGCGTCCACGGCATGAACGACGGCTTCTACCCGCTCGGCTCCTGCACCATGAAATATAACCCCAAGATCGACGAGGAGATCGCCGCGCTGCCCGCCTTCACGCAGCTGCACCCCCTGCAGCCCGTGCAGGATGCGCAGGGCGCGTTGGAGGTCTTCTGCCGCGCCGAACGGCTGCTTTGCAGCATCACGGGCATGGACCGCATGACCTTCCAGCCCGCCGCGGGTGCGCACGGCGAATTTACGGGTCTGCTGCTGATCAAGGCCTACCATCTGCATCGAGGCGACACGGCGCGCACGGAGATCATCGTGCCCGACTCCGCCCACGGCACCAATCCCGCCTCGGCGGTCATGGCGGGCTTCCGCGTGGTCAACATCCCCTCCGCGCCGGACGGCTGTGTTGACTTGGAGGCGCTGCGCGCCGCCGTCGGCCCGCAGACGGCGGGTCTGATGCTCACAAATCCCAACACGCTCGGCATCTTCGACCGCAACATCCTGCGCATCACCCGGATCGTCCACGAGGCGGGCGGCCTGTGCTACTACGACGGTGCCAACCTCAACGCCGTGATGGGCGTGGTGCGCCCCGGCGACATGGGCTTTGACTGCATCCACCTGAACCTGCACAAATCCTTCGCCACGCCGCACGGCGGCGGCGGTCCCGGGTCCGGTCCCGTCGGCTGCAAGGCGTTTCTGGAGGACTTCCTGCCCGGGCCGATGCCCGTGCAGACGCCCGAGGGCTACGCGCTGCGCACACCGGCGCACTCCATCGGGCGCGTGCGTGATTTCTTCGGCAACTTCACCGTCGTTGTAAAGGCGCTGACCTATCTGACCACGCTCGGCGCGCAGGGCGTCGCGCAGGTCGGCAGGAACGCCGTGCTCAACGCCAACTACATGATGGCCTGCCTGCGCGACACCTACGACATGGCGCACGACGGCTTCTGTATGCACGAGTTTGTCATGACGCTTGAGCGCCTCAAAAAGGAAACGGGCGTCAGCGCGCTCGATATCGCCAAGGGACTGATCGACCGCGGCATCCACCCGCCCACGATGTACTTCCCGCTCATCGTCCACGAGGCGCTGATGGTCGAGCCGACCGAAACGGAGTCCAAGCAGACCATGGACGAGGTCGTCGCCGTCCTGAAGGAGCTTGCGCGTCTGGCGCACGAGGATCCCGAGGCGCTTCACGCCGCGCCCGTGCACACGCCCGTGCGCCGTCTGGACGAGGTGCAGGCGGCAAGAACGCCCGTGCTGCGTTACACGTATGATTCGTAAGCTCTATTACCTGCACGCGGGCGGCACGGACCCGTATGAAAATCTGGCGCTGGAGCGCTATCTGCTCCGGCGCCTGCCCGAGGGCGCCTGTATCCTCTACCTCTGGCAGAACCGAAACACCGTCGTCATCGGCCGCAACCAGAACGCCTTCCGCGAGTGCCGCACGGCGCTTTTGGAGCAGGAGGGCGGCCTGCTGGCGCGCCGTCCGTCGGGCGGCGGCGCGGTCTTCCACGATCTGGGCAACCTGAACTTCACCTTCGTCGTCGGCAAGGAGGACTACAGCGTCGCCCGTCAGTCCGACGTCATCGTGCGCGCCCTTGCCGACTTCGGCATCGCGGCGGAGCGTTCCGGCCGCAACGACCTTCTGGCAGGCGGACTGAAGTTTTCCGGCAACGCGTTTTTGGAGACGGATGCCAAGGCGGTGCACCACGGCACGCTTCTGGTCGATGTGGACATGGAGAAGCTCTCACGCTACCTCCGCCCCTCCGCGCAGAAGCTGCGGGCAAAGGGCGTCAGCTCGGTGCGCTCGCGCGTGGTCAACCTGCGCACGCTTGCGCCACGGCTCACGGTCGAGGCGCTGCGCGCGCGGCTGGTCTCCGCCTTCTCCGAGGTCTACGGCGGCGCGGCGGAGCTTTACGTGCCGCAGGAGCCGGAGGTGCTCGCGCAGCTGCGCAGCGACTTTGCCGACCCCGAGTGGCTCTACGGCAGGCGCAGGCCGTTCGACCTTTCGCTGGAGGATCGTTTTTCTTGGGGCGAGGTCACGCTGGAGTTTTCCGTTTCGCAGGGCGTCGTCAGCGACCTTTGCGTCTATACCGACGCGCTCGACGAGACGCTTTCGGCGCGGGTGGAGGCGGCGCTGCGCGGCTGCGACTTTGTGGATGCCGTCGGCTATAACGCCCGCGTCACCTACGCCCTGGAGGCGCTCTCCAGCCGCACCCCGACCACCGTGTACCTGTACTGGGGAGAGATTGACGCGGCGGGCCACCGCTACGGCGTGGGCAGCGACGAATGGTTGCAACAGCTGGAGGAACTGAACTCGGCTCTGAAGCGTCTGGCGGAGCGCGCCCCCGCGTGGGCGGCACTCTTCGTGACCGCCGATCACGGCATGGTGAACGTGCCCGAGCACCAGCGCATCGACTACTCCGGCGTGGAGGAGCTGACCCGCAACATCGCAATGACCGCCGGTGAACCGCGCGCCGTGCACCTGTACCTGGACGACACCTCGGAGGCGGCACGTACCGCCACCGCGCAGCGTTGGGCGCAGTACTGGGGCGAACGCGCCTGGGTGATTGACTCTCGCGAGCTGATGC
>USIH01000116.1 GCA_900554705.1 uncultured Eubacteriales bacterium | reverse complement strand
CCCCTCAGTCAGCCTAACGGCTGACAGCTCCCCTTACACAGGGGAGCCTTGGGTGCGGACGAAAGCAACGACACTGGATGCGCCCAAAGCTCTCTGACGATGGAGCCAAGAGGGGTATTCTATTTTGAAATGGCGGGCTTTTCGGCACGCTGAAGTGACGCATATGTGACGCTTGTGTGACGCTTGTGACGCTTCCAGATATAGATAGAGATATAGATCAAGATACAGATAGAGAGAAAGAGTAAGAATCTCTTTCTCTCTTTCTTTCGCGCAGAGGGAGAGCGGGAGGCGGCGCGCCTCCGCAGCGGCAAGGGGCGACCTGCGCGCATGGCGCAGCGCCGATGTAACGCGCGATGTAACGCTGTGTAACGCCCGATGTAACGCTGTGTAACGCCGTGTGTAACGCTGTGTAACGCTGTGTAACGCCGTGTGTAACGCCGTGTGTAACGCCGTGTGTAACGCCGTGTGTAACGCTGTGTAACGTCGTGTGTAACGCGTGTAACGCGCCTAGATAGAGATAGAGATTTAGATTAAGATTTAGATTAAGATTTAGAAACAGACTTTCTTTCTTTCTCTCTTTCGCGCGCAGAGGGAAAATCAGCAAGCCCCCCCCAATGGTGCCGAAAGCGGCTTGTGCAATGTGCCATATTTGCGGCACGTGACAGCGAAAAAGATTTCTTCAAACTCCGCAAAAATCGCTTGACGGGTACGCGATAATGTACTATACTGTAGCCACGAGTACCCGCATATGAACCAAAACCGACGCGCCCCGCGGCGCGTTCGGAAAAACACGCCGCGGGGCGGAAGAATTGGGAGGAAAGAAATGCTTGGTTGTTTCATCGTTGTCTTTTGTGCTTTGGCCGCCGCGCACACGGGCTCTGCCTGCGGTACACGCGCTGCTTCACGCGCTTCATTGCGCGACGGCGGCGCGCTTATGCGCCGCGCAGGTACGCATAGGCTTCCGCGAGGCGTTTCATGCACGGGCGGAGCGGCAGATCCAGCTGCCCGATGTAGGCGCAAAACTCCGCGCCGAAGCCCTGCTTGTAGTGATGCAGGCCGATGAAGGGATTGTCCTCCACCGGACGCCCCTCCACGCCGCGAAAATCGAAGCAGGTGCAGCCCGCGCGCAGCGCGTCGCGCTGCATCGCCCATTGCAGCAGCTCGTTCGGCCGCTCCTTGAGGAAAGTCGGCTCCGAGCAGCTGTACATATACCAGCAGCGCTTTGCCAGCGTGACGGTCATCGCGGCCGCCGTCACCTCGCCGTCCATGCACACGAGGTACAGCCGCGCCGCGTCGCCCAGACCCGTGAGAAAATCGCGGAAATACGCCTCCGAGCGCGGCGTGAAGCCGTTTTTGTGCGCCGTGATCTGCATCAGGCGGCAAAACGCCGGAAGGTCGTCCACCGTGCCCATGCGCAGCGTCAGCGCGCTGCGCTGCGCCAAGTGCAGGTTGCGGCGGGTGGAGGCGTGCCAGTGCTCCGTCAGCGTCTCCTCCGTCAGGCCGGTCAGGTCGGCCACGTAGCACAGGCGCGGCTGGAACAGGGAAAAGTCCTCCGCCGCAGCGATGGAGAAGCCCATCGAGCGGACGAGCCGCGCAAAGTCCGCGTCCTGCTCCGGCACCATCGGGTCAAGCCGCAGCAGATACGCGCCGAGCGTCTTTCCGTACGCCTGCGCGCCCTCGATCAGCTCCCGAAAGGTCGCAGGATCGTCATAGATCGGGCCGCGCGGACAGTAGAGCAGGCCGGTGGAAAACAGATGTACCTTGTGAAACAGCAGCGCCATCGTGCCGCGGATCGCGCCCTGCGCATCGCGGCAGATCAGCCCCTGCCACTGCCAGTCGCGCTTGACCCGCCCCCAGCGCGAGGTCTGCATAAAATGTCCCTTCGGGTGCGCGCAGACAAACGCGTCGAGTTCCTGCGCGCGCAAAAGATCTACCTGTTCGATCAAAAAGCATCACCGTTTCTTTTAGGATAACGCTATCTTACAATGCCTTTTCATCCGATTTTTGTCAAAACTGCATCCGATTTGCATCATCCCGCATTTTCCGCCGCATCCGTCATCGTTTCCGACGCGGCCGTCAGCGGCTGCCAGCCGTACCGGTACTGCACGTCTCCGCCCAGCGCCTTGCAGAAGCGTACGACGTTGCCCGCGTCGTCGCGCAGGAGCGCGGTAAAGATCACTTCCGTCTCTGCGGCGTCCTCGCCCTTCGTGACACGGTCGAGGGTCTGCTCCAGCTGCGCCTGATCGAGCGAATAGTCCACGGCGGTCGCGCCGAAATACGACGCCCACGCGCCCGCAAGCGCCTCCATCTGCTGCGCCGACGGCACCTGCTCGCAGTCAAAATAAAACCAAGTGTGCGCCTGCGTGTTGGTGTTGAGCACCAGAATTTTTCCGCTCTCGGCGTCCATGAGAAAATGCACATTGTTGTAGTGTCCCGCATATAGATCATACAGCTCAAAGATCTTGCCTCGCGCCTCACTGTAGAGGAAAACGCGGTTGCCGAACAGCTCCTCGTCGATGAGGATCTCGCACGACTCGTACAGCTCCTCCCCGATCGCGCCGAGCGCATAGAGCGAGCGTATCTCCGTCAGGAGCGATTCGCGCAGCTCGACCGAGCCGTCGATGCTCGTCGAGTACATAAGGATCGACTCCTCGTCCGCCAGAAGCGCGAGCTTTTCCACAAGGCTCTCCGACGGCGCGGAGAGGATGGAGCCGGAGGCGTCGCGCCGGTAGCGCTTTTGCAGCAGCGCGTCCTCGCTGCCGCGCAGCAGCAGGCGCGGAACGAACACCGCCGCCAAAACGATCAGCAGCAGTGGAAGCAGATAGAGCAGCTTTTTCATTCCGCCTCACCTCCCAGGGTAAAGCTGACGCACGTGCCGCGCCCGACTTCACTTGCAAAATGGAGCGTCGCGCCGTGCAGTTCGGCGATCTTTTTGCACAGCGCAAGTCCCAGCCCCGCGCCGCCCTGCGCACGTGCGCGCGATTTGTCCACCATGTAAAACGGCTCCGTGATGCGCGCGAGCGCCTCCTGCGGGATGCCCCGTCCGGTGTCGGTCACGCAGAAGCGATAGCCGAAGTCCGTGCCCTGCGCGCTGAGCGTCACCACGGCGCCGCGCTCGGAGGCCTTGCGTGCGTTATCGACCAGATTGTAAAGCAGGGTCGTCAGCAGCTCCGGCACTGCGCGGATCTGCGCGGGCGCTACCTGAAGGCGCAGCTCCACGCCGCTGTTTTTCATCAGATACGCACAGCTGCGCTCCACCTCCTGCGCAAGCCGCCCCGCCGAGACCATGCGAAACTGCGGCCGCTCCCCCTCTAAGGCGAACAGATCCAGCAGCGCGAAGCTCATCGCCTCCAAGCGCCTGCCCTCGGAGAAAATATAGTTTGCCGCCTCCATCTGCTGCTGCGCAGGCAGAACGCGGCTGCGCAGCGTGTCGGCATAGCCGATGACGGAGGTCAGCGGCGTCTTCAGCTCGTGGGCAAAGCTCGCGGTGAACTCCCGCTGCCGCTGCGCCGCGTCCTCCAGCTCGCGGATCTTGCTCTCCAGCGCGTCGGCCATCGCGTTAAAGTCCTGCGCCATCTGCCCCAGCTCGTCGCGGCTGCGCACATTGACGCGGCGGTCATAGCGCCCCTCGGCCAGCTGCTTTGCCGTGCGTGAGATGCGGCGGATCGGCTGCGTCAGAATGAGCGTGAAGGCCGTCGTCAGCGCACCGCCCACCGCCAGCACGAGCAGCAGGACGATCCGGTAGGTGCGCAGGTTCCGCTGCGCATGGGCAAACACGTCGCTCACGTCGCTCACGCGCTCAAGGCCGAACACCTCCCCGCACAGAGGCAGGTACTGCGCGGTGTGCACGGCGTAACCGGCGCCCGTCTTGACGACGCGCGCCTCGATCATGCCCTGCGGCAGGTCGCCAAGCCGACCCGTCACCTCGTTTTCCGTGCGCACGACGGTGCGCCCGCCCACGGTGCTCACGCGGTAACCGGTGAAGGCGGCGTTGCCCGACAGGACGTTCGCCACCGCCTCCTCCGCCTCCTGCCCCATGGCGTCCAGACAGAGCGCCTGCAGCGTAATGCCGAAATAGCGCATATCCTCCTGCGCGTTCAAAATGGCGCTGTCCAGCTCCGAGCGCATCGCGCTGTCCACGGCGACATAGCCGCCCACCGCGAGCGAGACGGTCAGCAGCAGCGCCACCATCACGATCATTTTCCATGCGAATTTCACGTGCCGTCCTCCAGCCGGTAGCCGACCTTGTAGATGGCGACCAGCCGCTTCTGCCAGCCCAGCTTTTTGCGCAGGCGCTGCACATGGAGATCCACGGTGCGGCTGTCGCCGTCGTATTCGCTCTCCCAGACGCGCTCATAGATCGTGTCGCGGAAGAGCGCCATGTTCCGGTTGCGCACGAACAGCAGCAGAAGCTCATATTCCTTGTTCGTCAGCGAGACCGGCACGCCGCCCTTCGTCACCAGCATGGATTTCGGCTCGACCACGACGTCGCCGATCTCATAGCGCTCCTCGGTCTTGCCCGCGCGGCGCAGCACGCTCTCGACGCGCGCGATCAGCTCGACGATCTCAAAGGGCTTGACCAGATAGTCGTCCGCCCCCGCGCGAAGTCCCTGCACGCGGTCGCTCACGCTGCCGCGCGCGGTGATGAAGATCACGGGGACGCCCAGCGGACGGATCTGCTCCATCAGCTCGTAGCCGTCCGCGCCGGGCAGCATGATGTCCAGCAGGATCAGGTCATATGTATTTTGCTCGATCAGGTCGGCGGCGCGCAGGCCGTCATGCACGGCGGTGCAATGGTAGCCGCAGGCCGTCAGATTCCAGTCGATGAGATTTGCGATCGGTCTTTCGTCCTCTACGATCAGTATCTTTGTCACGCTCGATCCCCCCTGTTTGTCATCTTGCATCGGAATTGTATCATATTTTCATCACGCGTGGCAAGTTTTTTCCGCCGACGTATTGACAAGCGGGGAAAATCCGTGTACCATGTTCTTGTAAGGAAGACAAAATATGCCATGTGTATTTATCAGGAGGACATTATGACACGAATGATGGATGCCATCGTAAAACCGTCGGCAGCGGCGGGACTGGAGCTGCGTCGGGTGCCGGTGCCGGTGCCGCAGGCGGGCGAGGTGCTCATCCGGATCCACAAGACCGCCATCTGCGGCACGGACGTGCACATCTACGACTGGAACGAGTGGTCGGCGCAGCACGTCAAGCCCCCGATGGTCATCGGGCACGAGTATGTCGGCGAGATCGCCGAGCTGGGCGACGGCGTGACGGGTCTGTCCATCGGGCAGCGCGTCAGCGGCGAGGGACACATCACCTGCGGCCACTGCCGCAACTGCCATAACGGCAACATCCAGTGGTGCAAGAACACGACGAGCGTCGGTGTGGATCGGGACGGCGCGTTTGCCGAATATGTGTGCATTCCCGCCTCGAACGTGATCCTCATCGACCCCGCGCTGGACGAAGACGTGGTCGCCATGTTCGACGCCGTGGGAAACGCCACGCACACGGCGCTGATGTTCCCGCTGGTCGGCGAGGACGTGCTCATCACCGGCGCAGGCCCGATCGGCATGATCGCAACGGCGATCTGCAAATATGCCGGTGCGCGGCGCGTCGTCATCACGGATCTCAACGACGACCGTCTGGCGCTGGCGCGCCGCATGGGCGCGGACGCGGCGGTCAACACGCAGCGCGAGGATCTGCGGCAGATCATGCACGCACAGGGGCTTCAGGAGGGCTTCGACGTAGGCCTTGAGATGTCGGGCAGCGGCGCGGCGCTCAACCAGATGCTCGGCGTCATGCGAAACGGCGGCAAGATCAGCCTGCTCGGCCTCGGCAATACCGCCATTTCCCTCAATATGAACGACATCATCGGCAAGGGTCTCACGCTTCAGGGCATTTACGGGCGGAAGCTCGACAACTGGCACCAGATGTCCTACATGGTGCAGGGCGGTCTGGATCTCTCCCCCGTGATCACGCATCGTTTCCGCTACACCGAGTTTGAAAAGGGCTTTGCCGCGATGCACAGCGGCCGCTCCGGCAAGGTCATTCTGGACTGGACAAAGGAGGAACCATGAAAACTGCTTACGCTGCCTACCAAAGCGAGCTTGACGCCATTCGTCAGGCGGGTCTTTACAAAGACGAGCGCATCATCACCACCCCGCAAAGCTCCCGCATCGACACGACGCAGGCCAAGGGCGTCGTCAACCTCTGCGCGAACAACTATCTGGGACTTTCCGACCACCCGCGTCTGATCGCCGCCGCGAAGGAGAGCTACGACCGCTGGGGCTTCGGCCTTTCCTCCGTCCGCTTCATCTGCGGCACGCAGGAGATCCACAAGGAGCTGGAGGCGAGCATCGCGCGCTTTGTCGGCATGGACGACGCCATTCTCTACTCCTCCTGCTTCGACGCCAACGGCGGCCTCTTCGAGACGCTGCTCGGCCCGCAGGACGCCGTCATTTCGGACGAGCTGAACCACGCCTCCATCATCGACGGCGTGCGCCTTTGCAAGGCCAAGCGCCTGCGCTACCGCAACAGCGATATGGACGACCTGCGCGCCCAGCTCGTCGCCGCGCGCGAGGCGGGCTGTCAGAAGCTCCTCATCGCCACCGACGGCGTGTTCTCCATGGACGGCTACATTGCAAACCTCCCCGCCATCTGCGACCTTGCCGACGAATTTGACGCCCTTGTGATGGTCGATGACAGCCACGCCGTCGGCTTCATGGGCGCGCACGGCAGAGGCACGCCGGAATACTGCGGCGTCATGGGGCGCGTCGACATCCTCACCGGCACCTTCGGCAAGGCGATGGGCGGCGCGAGCGGCGGCTACACGGCGGCACGGCGCGAGATC
>USIH01000115.1 GCA_900554705.1 uncultured Eubacteriales bacterium | reverse complement strand
GTCCTGCAGGGCGAGCGTGAGATGGCACAGGACAACAAGAGCCTTGGCCGCTTCCATCTGGACGGCATCGCTCCGGCCCGCCGCGGCGTGCCGCAGATCGAGGTCACCTTCGATATCGACGCCAACGGCATCGTGAACGTCTCCGCGAAGGATCTCGGCACCGGCAAGGAGCAGCACATCACCATCACCGCTTCCTCCAACCTCTCCAAGGAAGACATCGACAAGGCCGTCAAGGAAGCCGAGCAGTATGCCGAAGAGGACAAGAAGCGCAAGGACGAGGTCGACACGCACAACGCCGCCGATCAGGTGATCTACCAGACCGAGAAGACCCTCGGCGAGCTGGGCGACAAGATCGACGCGGCCGATAAGGCCTCCGTGGAGACCGCGCTGAACGACCTGAAGGAAAAGAACAAGGGCACCGACGTCGCGGCGATCAAGGCGGCGACCGACGCGCTGCAAAAGGCCTTCTACGCCGTCAGCGAGAAGCTCTACAAGCAGAACCCCAACGCGGGCGACCCGAACGGCAATGCCGGCGGCAGCGACGACGGCGTGGTCGACGCGGATTTTGAAGAAGTGAAATGATCGGCTGCGCAGGGGAAGCGGCAAACGCTCCCCCTGCGCGGTTTCCGGCGAAGAGGCGCTTTTGCCGTAAAACGGGAGCGGCCTGCTTCGCCTTTAAGGTAGGTGAATTTCGTGGCGAACGAAAACAAGCGTGACTATTATGAGGTCTTGGGCGTTTCCAAGGACGCCTCCGAGGCGGAGATCAAGCGCGCTTACCGCACCCTTGCGTCCAAATACCATCCGGACGTCAACCACGAGGCGGGCGCGGAAGAAAAATTCAAGGAGATCAACGAGGCGAACGAAGTCCTTTCCGATCCGCAGAAGCGCGCGCGTTATGACCAGTTCGGTTTCGCGGGCGTAGACCCCAATTTCGCGGCCGGCGCAGATGCCGGCGCGGGCGGTTTTGGTGGGTTCGGCGGCTTCGGCGACCTCGGCGATATATTCAGCAGCTTTTTCGGCGGCGCGGCCGGAGGTACTTCCTCCCGCGGCGGCGCCAACCGTGCGCGGCGCGGCGAGGACATCGAGGCGCGCTGCGAGATCAGCTTTGAAGAGGCGGCAAACGGCGTGCGCCGTGAGATCACCGCCTCGCGCATCGAGGCGTGCGACGCCTGCGGCGGCAGCGGCGCGGCAGCCGGTACACAGCCGGAGACCTGCAAGCGCTGCGGCGGACGCGGCGTGGTGCGCACGCAGCAGCAGTTCATGGGCATGGTCATGCAGTCCGATGTCGCCTGTCCGGATTGTCGGGGCGCCGGCCGGATCATCCGCGAGCCGTGCCAGCGCTGCAAGGGCAAGGGACGCGTGCGCCGCAGCTTCACCACCCGCGTGGACATACCGGCAGGCATTGACGACGGTCAGACCGTCCGTCTGCGCGGCGAGGGCTGCGCGGGCGCGAACGGCGGCCCCTCCGGCGACCTGCTCGTCACCGTGACGGTGCGTCCCCATCCGCTCTTCACGCGGCAGGGGCAGGACGTCTATCTCGAGATGCCCATCACCTTCACGCAGGCGGCCTGCGGCGCGGAGCTGGAGATCCCGACGCTCGAGGGCAGCGTGCGCTATCGCCTGCCGGAGGGAACGCAGACGGGCTTTACCTTCCGCCTCAGGGGCAAGGGCATTACCTATCTGCGCGGCAGGGGTAAGGGCGACCAGTACGTCACCGTCGTGGTCGAGACGCCCACCAAGCTCACGCGCGAGCAGCGCGAGCTGCTGCGCAAGCTGGAGGAGACGCAGAGCGAGGGCAACCAGCCCAAGAAAAAGAAATTCGCGGAGCATCTCCGCAATCTATGGAAATAAGGCAAGCCCCCGTTTCTCGAAAGAGAAGCGGGGGCTTCAGCGTGTCGAAAAACCTTTTTCGACACGCTGGGAGACTGCCAAAGAGGAAGATTTGCACGTAACAGGGAAAATGCGCCCCCGCCGCGTGAAAAAAGTCCGTTTTTGCGGGCATTTTCGAAAAAATGATTGTACAATCAGAGAAAATGTAGTACAATACCTTGATAGAAAATACCATGGAGGCATATCGTATATGAAGAAACCCGTTGTTTTGATCATTATGGACGGCGTCGGCAAGGGCGACGGCGGCAGCGGCGACGCGGTCGCGCTGGCAAAGACCCCCACGCTTGACCGTCTTCTTTCTACCTGCCCGCACACCTATCTGAAGGCGCACGGCACGGCGGTCGGTCTGCCCACGGACGATGATATGGGCAACTCCGAGGTCGGCCACAACGCGCTCGGCTGCGGACAGATCTATTCGCAGGGCGCGAAGCTCGTCGGCGAGTCCATTGCAAACGGAACGCTGTTTGAAAGCGCGACGTGGAAGGATCTGGTCGCCAACTGCACGCAGGACGAAAAGGCGATGCACTTCCTTGGCCTGCTCTCCGACGGCAATGTCCATTCCAACATCAGCCACCTGATCGCGCTGCTGCGCAAGGCGCACGAGCAGGGCGTCCGCCGCGCCTACTGCCACATCCTGCTCGACGGCCGCGACGTCCCCGCCACCTCCGCACTGGACTATGTGGATCAGCTTGAGGCGGTGCTTGCCGCGCTGCGCGCCGACGGCTGCGACTACCGCATTGCCTCCGGCGGCGGCAGAATGCAGATCACGATGGATCGCTACGAAGCCAACTGGCCGATGGTCGAGGCGGGCTGGCGCACCCATGTGCAGGGTCTGGGACGACAGTTTGCCTCCGCCCGCGAGGCCATTGAGACCTATCGCAAGGAGCTTGGCTGCATTGATCAGGATCTTCCCGCCTTTGTGGTCGCGCACGACGGCAAGCCCGTCGCGACCATCGCAAACGGCGACAGCGTGATCCTCTTTAACTTCCGCGGCGACCGCGCGCAGGAGATCTCTCTTGCCTTCGACCGCAAGGACTTTGACCACTTTGACCGCGGCGACTACACCGGCGTCCACTTTGCCGGTATGCTCGAATACGACGGCGACCTGCATATCCCCATGCACTACCTTGTGCAGCCGCCCGTCATCCGCAACACGCTCACCGAGCTTCTGTGCGCGCACGGCATTCGGGAATACGCCCTCTCCGAGACGCAGAAATTCGGCCATGTCACCTATTTCTGGAACGGCAACCGCTCCGGCAAGGTAGACGAGCGCTTAGAGACCTATGAGGAGATCCCCTCCGACGTCATCCCGTTTGAAAAAGCGCCCGCGATGAAGTCGCGCGAGATCACCGACGCGATGATCGCCGCGATGGAGAGCGGCAAGTATGACTTCCTGCGCTGCAACTACCCCAACGGCGACATGGTGGGTCACACCGGCGTGCTCGACGCGGTCATCTACGCCATGCAGTGCGTCGATACCGGCGTGGGACGCATTTTGGAAGCGGCCGACCGGCTGGGCTATGCCGTCGTCGTCACGGCCGACCACGGCAACGCCGACCAGATGACCGAAACGAAGAAGGGCAAGACCTCCGTCCGCACGGCGCATTCGCTCAACCCCGTGCCCTTCATTCTCTATGATCCCGACCACCCCTACACCCTGAAGGAGGGACACTTCGGCCTTGCCAACGTCGCGCCCACCATTGCGACGATGCTGGGGCTGAAGGCGCCCGACTGCTGGGAAGAAAGCATGATTTAAGGAGGAACCGTGATGATTTGCCGCGAAAACGAACTGGGCAGCATTGCTGTCAGCAACGGCGTCTTTACCAAGATCGCAGGCAACGCCGCGACCAACTGCTTTGGCGTCAAGGGCATGGCCATCCGCTCCGTCACCGACGGGCTGGTGCACCTGCTGCGCCGCGAGTCGATGGCCAAGGGCGTTCTGGTCACCCGGAACGACGACGGCAGTATCACCATCGACCTGCACATCATGGTCGACCACGGTGTGAACATTCCGGCAGTCTGCCGCTCTATCGTTTCCGAGGTGCGCTATATGGTCTGCCAGCAAACCCAGACGCAGGTGGATAGAGTCAATGTGATGGTCGATTCTATCGTGGCAGATTGAGAGGTGCACAACGTGAGAAAAACCATAGACGGAGCACTTTTCTGTCAGATGCTGATCGGCGCGTCCGCAGTCGTCGAGCGCTACAAGCAGCAGATCAACGAATTGAACGTCTTCCCCGTGCCCGACGGCGACACGGGAACCAATATGAGCATGACGCTCGCCTCCGCCGCGACGGAGCTGGGCAAGCTCTCGCAGCCGACGCTGACCCGTGCGGCCGACTGCGCCGCCTCCGCCATGCTGCGCGGCGCGCGCGGCAACTCCGGCGTCATCCTTTCGCTGCTGCTGCGCGGCATCTCCAAGAGCCTCAAGGGCGCGGAGCAGTGCGACGGCTTGCAGCTTGCGCAGGCGCTTCAGGGGGGCGTGGACGCGGCCTATAAGGCGGTCATGCGCCCCGCCGAGGGAACGATCCTCACCGTGGCGCGCGTCGCCGCCGAGTGCGCGCAGGAGGCGCAGTCGGAGGATGCGGAGGTCGTGCTCTGCGCCGCCTCCGACGCGGCGCGTGCCGCGCTTGCCGAGACGGTGCACCAGAACCCCGTGCTGGAAAAGGCGGGCGTCGTGGATGCCGGCGGCAAGGGCTGGCTCTATGTGCTCGAGACGATGCTTGCGGTGCTGCGCGGCGAGAAGATCGAGCAGGCCGCAGTCGTGACGCGTGAGCAGGCCGATTTTACCGATTTTGACACCGAGGACATCACCTTCGCCTTCGACACGGTCTATATCGTCCGCAAGGCGCGCGAGGACATCGACCTTGCGCCGCTGCGCGCTTATCTGGAGACCATCGGCGACAGCATCGTCATCGGCGAGGACGACGAGGCGTTCAAGGTCCACGTCCATACGAACGTCCCGGGCGAAGCGCTGACCGAGAGCCAGAAATACGGCGCGCTGGAGCTTGCCAAGATCGAAAATATGCAGATGCAGCACGACGACCTTGCCGCAGGCGCCAAGCAGGCGCGCAGCACCGACGATCTGGAGAAGATCGAGGCGGAGCTGGAGGCAGGCGCGCCGACCAAGCCCTTCGGCATGGTGGCGGTGTGCGCCGGACAGGGCCTGAGCGACGTCCTGCGCGAGCTGGGCGCCGACGGCATCATCTCCGGCGGTCAAACGATGAACCCCTCCACGCAGGACATCCTCGAAAAGATCAACGCCACGCCTGCCGAGACGGTCTTCGTCTTCCCCAACAATAAGAACATCATCATGGCCGCCGAGCAGACCGTCTCCCTGACGGAGAAGAAGGTCGTCGTCGTCCCGTCCAAGACGGTGCCGCAGGGCATTTCCGCGATGCTCGCCTTCGATCCGGAGGCGGATGCCGAGGAGAATCTGCGCGCGATGCGCGAGGCGATGGCAAACGTCGAGACGATGCAGATCACCTATGCCGCGCGCGACTCCGACTTCGACGGCCACGACATCCACGCGGGCGAGTACCTTGCCCTGTGCGAAAGCGCGCTCTTTGGCAGCGACCGCAGCATCGACGTCCTGCTGGGCGGCCTTGCCGATCGCCTCAGGGACAAAGAGTTCATCACGCTCTATTACGGCGCGGATATTTCCGCCGAGGACGCCGAGCGGGCATCGCGGCTCTTTGCCGACCGCTGCCCCGACGCCGAGATCAGTCTGGTCGACGGCGGGCAGCCCGTTTATTACTATCTGATTTCCGCAGAATGATAAGGAGTGACCGCCGATGCGTACCGTGATCGTGACTGACGTTCGTTACCGTACCGCGCCGGCGGTCATTCGTCCGCTTGCGCGCAAGGGGTATTCCGTCGTCGCCGTGCAAACCCGCGCGGAAAGTCCCCGCGCCCCCGCCGCCTTCTCCTCGCGCTATGTGTCGCGCCGCGTGCTGCTCGACGGCTCCGTGAAGGACGCGGGCTACGCGGAGCGCCTCTACGCGCTCTGCGCGTCGTTTGCCGAGCGGCCGGTGCTGTTTCCCATCGGGGCGGACACGCTTGCCGTCCTTTCGGCGCAGCGGGAGCGCTTTGCGGCGGTCTGCGACTTTTTGGTCGCCCCGCCGGATGTGCTGGAGCTTGCAAACGACAAGGCGCGTCTGGCACAGTGCGCGCAGCGCCTTTCCGTCCCGACGCCGCAGACCTACGGCGTGCAGGACAAGCGCCTGCCCGTGATCCTGAAACCGCGCTGCGGCGAAAAGCTCGGCCTGCACGCCGAGGAGCGCTACTGCAAGGCCTATACGCAGGCGCAGTTCGACGCCGCGCTGGAGAAGCTGCGCGCCTATGACCCGCAGCCCGTGATCCAAGCGCTGGTCGAGGGCGACGGCATGGGCGTGTGCCTTGTGATGGATCGCGCGCACCGTCCCGTCAGCGTCATCTGTCACCGGCGGGTGCGCGAATACCCCGTCAGCGGCGGCCCGTCCGCCTGCTGCGTCAGCATCTACGACGAGACGGCCGTGCGCCGCGCCGTCTCCCTGTTGCAGGCGATCGAATTTACCGGCATCGCCATGGTGGAATTCAAGGGCGCTTACCTTTTGGAGTGCAACCCGCGCATTTGGGGCAGCTTCCCGCTGACCGACGCCTGCGGCAGCCGCTTCGCCGAGAACTACGTCCGCGCCGCCTGCGGGCAGACGCTTCCGCTGGACGACGACTACCGGCGCGGCGTGCGGATGCGCTTTTTCCTGAACGATACGCTTGCCACCCTGTCCTGCCTGCGGCACGGAAAGCTCCGCGCCGCGCTGGGCGGCGTGGCGGACGTCTTCCGCGCCAAGGAGGCGCTCTTCCGCTTTACGGATCAGAAGCCCTTCTGGCGCTACCTCTGGCTGACGCTGCGGGGGAACAAATCATGAGATACCGGCTGGATCTTCACCTGCATACCGAGGCCTCGCCGGATAGCCGCACGACGCTTGCGCGCGCCGTGCAGGAGGCAAAGCGAAAAAAAATTGACGCGCTCGCCGTCAGCGACCACTACCACTG
>USIH01000114.1 GCA_900554705.1 uncultured Eubacteriales bacterium | reverse complement strand
GTTTCTTCTATTATACCAGAAACGAGGGCGTTTTTGTAGTTCTTTGACAGACTGAAGCGCCGCCCGTTTACGGGCGGCGCTTGTTCGTTAAGTAGGAATTAGAATGCGGAGTTGAGCCACTCGATGCCGTCGATCTGGAGGGCAAAGTACGGAGCGGACTGGAAGACGGACTCGTTGAAGCAGCCGTCATAGACAGCCTCTTCGGAATCGGGGGTGAAGTCGCCGTTGGTATCCAGCGCGAACGCGGTGGTCAGAGTCTCGCCCTTGATCTTGAAGGTGCTGGTGTCGAATACCTTCAGGGTGCCGTCCATCAGCTTCTTTTCGACCTCTTCGAGCTTTTCGGCAGTGCCGGGAGCCGCAATGGCCTCGTTGAGGTGGGTCAGAACGACCGCGCCGTCAGCCATGCCCTTGCACCAATCCTGCGGGATCTCTTCGCCGTTGACAACGGCCTTGATCGTCTCGATGAAGTAAACGCTCCAGTCGATACGGGTGGAGATCAGAGAAGCCTCGGGGGCGACGGTGGTCATGTCGTTGTTGTAGCCGGTGTGGAAGGCCTTGTTGGTCTGCGCGGTGGTGGCGGGGGTGGTGTTATCGGAGTGCTGGGAGATGAGCTTGCAGCCCATGTCGCACAGAGCCTGCGCAGCGTTGGCTTCTTCCGTTGCGTCGGACCAAGAGCCGACGAACTGAACCTTCATCGTAGCGCTCGGGCAAACGCTGCGGGCGCCGAGGAAGTAAGCGGTGAAGCCGGAGATGACCTCCGCGAAGGAGTAAGCGCCGACGTAGCCGATGACGGCCTCTTCGGGCTTAATGGTGCCGTTGTCGACCAGCTCCTGGAGCTTCAGGCCGGCGACAACACCCGCGAGGTAACGGCCTTCGTAGATGTTGGCAAACGCGTTGTGCGTGTTGGCCAGATCGTCCGTTCTGGAAACCGAGTTGGTGCAGCCGACGAACTGAATGTCGGGATAGTCGGGAGCGACCTTCAGCATGAAGTCCTCATGACCGAAGGAGTTGTTGTAGATGATGGAGCAACCGGCCTCGGCAAGCTCGATGTTCGCATCTTCGCAGTCGGAGTTTTCGCCGATATTCCACTTGATGAGCCATTCGACTTCGATGCCCTCAGCCTTGAGCGCCTCGGTAGCGGCGTCCTTGCCGCGGATGAAGTTGTAGGTGTAACCCTGGTCATTTTCGTCGCCGATGCAGATCAGGCCGACCTTGATCTTCTTGTTTCCGTCGTTGGTCTTCTTGTCGTTCTTGGAGCAGCCGGCAAACAGGCACACGACCATCGCAAGAACCAGGATAAGCGCTAACAGCTTTTTCATTTTTTTCCTCCTAATCTTGTTTGGGTTAGACCCATGGTTTCCTATACCGAGGTTTCGGTACAACACTATCATACACAAGTTGGAAGGAAATCACAATAGTTTTCTGTCAAAAAAGCGGATACCAAAAAAACTTTGTGCATATGCTCAAAAAAATTGGTGCAGAAAATGAGCAAAGTGACGAAATTCCGCCGTGCGTGGCGGGGCAAACGGACACCGCGCCGCCCTACAAAAGTCCGGCGAGCAGCTCCACCACGATACCGGCGAGTGTTCCGAGCAGATAGAGCGTCGCAATGATCGTGAGGTTTTCCTTCCAGTTGCGGTTGGTGCGCAGCAGAACCAGAAGGCCGATGCCTGCGTTGCTCAGAAGGCCGGAGAAAAGACCACCGAGGCCGATCACCCCGCTGAGATATGACCGCGTCAGAACGACGGAAACGGAGCAGTTCGGAATGAGGCCGAACAGGCCGAGCAGAACGGGGCCGATCACGGGGCGGTTGACGATCGAGCCAGACAGACGCTCCACGCCGATGAAGGCAAAGAGAAGGTTCAGTATCATGTTTACCGCGATCAGTGCCAGCGCGATCTTGACGGTGTGCCGGAGGGCGGAGAGAAAGACATTGCCCTCCTCGTCTTCACAGGCGCAGTGCTCCCTGCGGCAAAAGCTGTGGATGTCCTTGCCCGCGCGCAGACGCCGCCCGAGCGTCAGGTCGGCAAGGTAGCCCAGCAGAATGGCCAGCGCGGCTTTTGACAAAAGGATCCGGACGATGCTCCCCACGGAGATGCCGTCGTGATCCGCGAGCGAGGAGAGCATGATCGGCAGCATTTCGTCCGACGTGGCGAAGAACACCGCGAGCATGGTGCCAACGGAGATGGTCCCCGTAGAAAACAGGGTTGCCGCCGCGCCGGAAATGCCGCACTGCGGCACGATGCCGAGCAGACCGCCCAGCAGCGGCCCCGCCTTGCGGGAATAGCCGCGCAGAATGCCCTCGTTCAGACGCTGGCTGCGCTCGAGCAGCTCCATCAGAAGGTAGGCGAGAAACAGGATCGGAATACTCCAAAGACCGTCCTTCAGACCGTCGAGCGCCGCCTCACCGGCAGCGTCCCAAAAACCGACGGATGTTGTGGAAACGGAGTGAAAAGCGGGATGAACCAAGAAATGATCCTCCTTTTGAGGCTGATATCTTGTGTATTATAATGGGCGATGCGAAGGTTTGCAATCCTTTTTTTGTTGCGGAGGGAGGAAAAGTGTGATACGATAGATCGCAGAACACAGGAAAGGATCACACCAGATGCAGTATATTGTTTTGGATATGGAGTGGAACCAGCCGTGGCCCGGCTCCTACGCGGCCAAAAAAGTGCTCCCCGTGGAGATCCACGGAGAGATCATTCAGATCGGCGCGGTGCGCCTGCTGGAGGACGGAACGGTGGCAGACGAATTTCAGGTGCTTGTCTGCCCCAAGTACTATAAAAAGCTCAACAGCCGCGTCTCCAAGCTCACCGGCCTGCGCGATGCGCGCCTTCGCGAGGAGGGACTGCCGTTTCCGGAGGCGCTGCGCCGCTTCCGCGACTGGATCGGCGGCCCGTGCATCTTCCTGACATGGGGCTTTGACGACATCACCGTGCTGGAGGACAACATCCTGCTGCACGACGACGAGCCGGACTGGATCACCGAGTGGTACAACGCGCAGATGTTCTTCAACGCGCAGACGGGCTGCGGCACGTCGCAAAAGGCGCTTTCCTCGGCGATGGAGCTGATCGGCATCGCGCCGTCGCGCCCCGCGCACGACGCGCTGGGCGACGCTTATCATACGGCGCTGATCTGTAGCCGATTGGATCTGAAGCGCGGTATCGCGGAATATGGCAGCGCGCTGCGCAGCCATGCCGACGGCTTCCACGGCAATCCGCCGGAGGGCTGCCTGAGCCGCACGGTCTTCCACGGCTATGAGGACAAGGCGAAGGCGATCGACGCCATGACAAGCATCCGGAGCCACTGCCCGCAGTGCGGCAAGGAAATGCCGAACGGCGCTTGGATCGCACAGCAGGGAAGAAGATATATGACGATGGCCTCCTGTCCGGAGCATGGACGCTACATGATCCGCATCCGCCTGCAAAAGGAGACCGACGGCACGCTGCGCGTCAGCAGGCTGGTCTACGAGGGCGCGTCCGACGCCGCGCGGAAGTTTGACGAGCTGTCCGCGACGGTACGCCCGAGCCGCCACCGCCGCCGCAGAAGAAGAAAACCGGATCCGTCATGACGGAGCTTTCGCTTTTGCCCGAACGCCTGCTGCCGTGGTTTCAGGCGCACCGCAGGGAGCTGCCGTGGCGGCGCGACCGTGAGCCGTACCATGTCTGGGTCTCGGAGATCATGCTCCAGCAGACGCGCGTCGAGGCCGTCAAGGGCTACTACGAGCGCTTTTTGCAATGCTTTCCGGATGTGCAGGCGCTCGCGTGCGCGCAGGAGGAGACGCTTCTGAAAATCTGGGAAGGGCTTGGGTACTACAGCCGCGCGCGGAATCTGCAAAAGGCGGCGAAGTGCATCGTCGAACGCGGCGGCTTTCCGGACACGCCGGAGGCGCTTCAGGCGCTTCCCGGGATCGGCGCGTATACGGCCGGAGCGATCTGCTCGATCTGCTTTGAGCAGCCGACGCCCGCCGTGGACGGCAATGTCCTTCGCGTTGTTTCGCGTTATCTTGCCGATGCTTCGCCCGTCACGGACGAGAAGGTCAAGCGTCAAACGGCGCAGCGCCTTGCGCAGGTCTATCCGCACGGTCACTGCGGCGATTTTACGCAGGCACTGATGGAACTGGG
This sequence comes from uncultured Eubacteriales bacterium, assembly GCA_900554705.1. Lineage (GTDB taxonomy): Bacteria > Bacillota > Clostridia > Oscillospirales > Oscillospiraceae > JAZOXB01. The sequence goes on along the minus strand of USIH01000114.1, from coordinate 2,860 downwards.
AGCGACGGTCTGCCTGCCCAACGGCGCGCCGCTGTGTGACCGCTGCCCGCTGTGCGACCTGTGTGTCGCGAAGCGCGCGGGGACGCAGCAGATGCTTCCCGTCAAGGCGGCCAAGAAGCCGCGCCGCGTCGAGAAGCGGACGGTGCTGCTCCTGCGCTGCGACGGCCGCATCGCCGTATGCAAGCGCCCTGCGCGGGGGCTGCTGGCGGGGCTTTGGCAGTTTCCCGACGTGGCGGGAGAGCTGACGGATCATGAGGCGCTGGCGCTCGCGGAGGAGCTGGGGCTTCGGCCGCGCGGGATCGAAAAGATCGTCCGGCGCACGCATATTTTTACCCATGTGCAGTGGGAGATGACCGGCGTTTACCTCACCTGCGGCGCGCAGACGCGCTATCGCTGGGTGACGCCGGAGGAGCTGCGGTCGTCGATCAGCCTGCCCACGGCCTACCGGCAATTTTTCGATCCGTCGCTTTTTTGACATTTCACGGCTTGCACTTTTCCGCCGTGAACGCTATACTATAATCACCTTTTGAAAGGAGACTTGAACCATGGAAGAAAAACGCGCGCAGTACAGTGAGGACGAGATCATCACGCTGGAGTTTGACGACGGTCAGAGCTTTGAGTGCGGGATGATGGGCGTTTTCGATCTGGACGACAAGCAGTATATCGCGCTGGAAGCGCTGGACGACTCCGACGACGTGTATCTCTACGGCTATGTGCCGACGGATGACGATTTTGAGCTTTTGGACATTCCCGAAGACGAGTTTGACCGCGTTGCGGCGGAATTCGACCGTCTGATGGACGAACCGGTATAAAATGCAGGGGTCGCCGTTGCGGCGACCCCTGCGTTTTATTGCTTACTCCGGAAGGACGCCCAGCTCGGCGGTGACGGCGGAGATCTCATAGGCCGTCCGCTGCTCGGCGAGTCCGTCGAGAACCTTCATGTACTGCCTGCTTTGCAGGCGGCCGGTCAGCGCAAGCGGTGTGCCGACCGGATAGCGGGAGACCTCCTGCGCGCACCGCCCCCAGAGGATGCAGGGCAGATAGTCTGCGCGGCGGTAGGCGCGGTTGACCGCCAGCATCACGTCGCAGATCTCGCGCCCCAGCGGCGTGCGGCGGTAAATGGGATCCTTGCAGATAATGCCCTGTAGCTCGACGCGGTTCTCGTGCGGTGCATCGCCGAACGTGAGGGAGCTTGCAAGCACGGAGATGATGAGCTTGCGTCCCTGCGTGCTGCGGTTATTAAAGGAGCGGATCTGCCCTTCGACCGTCAGGACGCTCGCCCCATCCGGTATTTCATCAAACAGCAGCGACTCCGGTACCAGAATGTGCAGCCGGTCGACCGTGCCGGAAAGGCGCTCGACTTCAAGAAAGAAAGAATAAAAATTACGTCCGTGGTTGCTGTGCGAGTATTGCGGCGCGCCTATGGGGCAGCCGGTCAGCGTGATTTGATTGTGTTCCATTGTCCCACCTCGTTCATTATTCTGTGAGAGTATATTCGCACCGGCGGCGCGATATGAGCGCGCGGGGCGCATAAAAAATATCCGCAGCGGAGAAACTTCCGTTGCGGATATTTGCGAAAAGGGGAGAATGGATTGAAGGGAAAAAGCTGGCTGGCGGGCGCGGCAGCGGGGCTGGTGAACGGCCTGTTCGGCGCGGGCGGCGGGATGGTGCTGCTGCCGCTTCTGGAGAAGACGACGCGGCTGAAGCAGCACGAGATCTTTGCCTCGTGCGTGTGCATCATCCTGCCCATCTGCGTTGTGTCGGCGGCGGTCTATCTTTTGCGCGGCGGCACGTTTGCGGCGCAGTCCGTGCCGTACCTTATCGGCGGCGCCGTCGGCGGCGTGATCGCGGGGCTGACGCTTCGTAAGCTCCCGACCAAGTGGCTGCACCGCGCGCTGGGCGCTTTCATCCTCTGGGGCGGCATCCGCCTCCTGCTGGCATGAGCGCGGCGCTTGCGGGCGGCGCGGGACTGGTGTGCGGCGTGCTGTCCGGCTTGGGAATCGGCGGCGGCACGCTCCTGATGGTCTGGATGACCGCCGTCATGGATGTCGCGCAGACGACGGCGCAGGGGATCAATCTCCTGTATTTCCTGCCGACGGCGGGCGGTGCGCTGCTGTTTCATATCAAGAATCGCCTGATCCGCTGGAAGGTCGTGCTTCCGGCGATGATCTCGGGGTGCGTCAGCGCCGTGGGCGGCGCACTGCTTGCCACGGCGATCGACACGGGGCTTTTGCGGCGGCTGTTCGGCGGCTTTTTGCTGCTGGTCGGCCTGCGCGAGCTGTTTTACCGGGAGAGGAAGGCCAAGTAACCTTCCAAGATCAGAGAGGCGGCGACGGCGTCGACCGTCTCCTTTCTCTTTTTCCCGTGCCGGTTGCAGTCCGACAGGATGGCGTGCGCCTCGACCGTCGTGCGCCGCTCGTCCCAGAGTACGACCTCAAGGCCGGTCTTTTCGCCCACGAGCGCGGCAAAGTCGCGGTAGAGCGCCGCGCGCGACCCCTCCGAGCCGTCCATGTTGCGCGGGAAGCCCATGACGAGGCGCTGCGCGCCGCACTGCTGCGCAAGACGCGCGATCTCGGCGGCGGTCTTTTCGGCGTTGCGGCTGTGGATCACGGTGGTCTGACCGACGATGCTGCCGGTGAGGTCGGAAACGGCAATGCCGGTGCGGGCGTCGCCGTAGTCAATGGCAAGAATACGCATAAAAGAAGGTTCCTCTCCAAAAAAATTACATCTAATACTGATTCTTGATTAAAATATTTAATCAAGAATCCCGTGTGCTACGCACACTCGCATCGTGCGAATGCACGCTGCGCCGTCTCATGCAGAATCTGACGCGCCTTTGGCGCTATAAAAAGCTTTTCAA
>USIH01000113.1 GCA_900554705.1 uncultured Eubacteriales bacterium | reverse complement strand
GCCTTCCGTCAGGCCGGTCTCCGTGCAGGTCGGCGCGACTGCCGCGTCGACGACCTCGGTATGTCCCTTGGCTTCGATCGAAACGGTCTTGCTTGCCTCCGCGATCTTATTGTTCGTAAAGGTCGCGGTATAGACGCCCTCGCCCGCTTCGGTGCAGGTGGCGTCCGTGACGACCGCATAGACCGCCGTGACGGTCTCCGTCATCGGTTCGGCGGTGCAGCCCTCACGGGTGCAGTGGGTCGTGCCGGTGCAGGTGTAGCCGTCCTCGGTCTGCGTCCACTCATAGCTTGCCTCGCTCCACTGATGCGGCAAACCGCGGATCACGGTCTCTGCCTCGCTGATCTCGGTCGTCAGCGCGGCGTCGGAATAGTACTTTCCGCAAGCCGTGCAGTGCCAGTATTCGATATTGCCGTCCTGCTTGCAGGCCGGTTCCTTCGCCGGAACGTGCTGCACATCGGTATGCGCGGCGGGGATGACCGTCGCCTCAAGCGTTGTCTCGGTCGTGCCCTGCTCGTCGGAGAACAGCTTTTCGCAGACGGAGCACGTCCAGTAGGCCGTGTTGCCCGCCGTGGTGCAGGTCGCGTCCGTTGCGGGCGTGGCCGTAAGCGTGTGGCCGAGCGCCTCGCCGACGGCGACCGTTTCCGTTTCGCTGACTGCGTCGCAGTTGTCGCACTTGACATAGTAGGTCGCCGCTTCCGTGCAGGTCGCGGGGGTTGCGACCACATCGGAGGCCGTGGTCGTGAAGCTGTGGCCGTTCGCCTCGCCGACGGCGACCGTCTCCGTTTCGCTGACCGCGTCGCAGTTGTCGCACTTGACGTAGTAAGTAGCCGCTTCCGTGCAGGTCGCAGGCGTTGCAATCACATCGGAGGCTGCGGTCGTGAAGCTGTGCGCGCGGAGGGGCTGCCACGTAAGGATCGGGTAGGTGCCGCCGCAGCCGGTGTCCTGCTTAAACGCCTCGCTGAGGTTTGCGGGCATTGAATCCGCCGCAAGCGTCGCGGCGTCGACCGCCGTGCAGCCGTCGGTCAGGCCGTTGCCGATCGCCTTCAGGTCTTCCGCTTCCAGATAGTAGCATTTTTCAAACTCGGCAGCGCCGCGTGCCGCAGCGATCGCGCCGATACGGCTGTACTTCTCGACGTTCTTGATCTCGCCTGCGTTATAGCAACTCGTGATCTTCGAAGCGGAGTAGTCGCTCAGGCTGCTGGCGATGCCCGCGATCTGGCCGAATGTATAAGTAGACTCTACAATGTTGTCGCCGCCGACGATCGTACCGATGTTATAGCAGTCGGTGATCGTGGAAGCGCCGCCGCAGTAGCCGGCGATGCCCGCAATGGAGATGCCGCCGGACAGCGTGCCCGCGTTGAAGCTCGACACGATGGTCGCGCCGTTCACATATGCGGCGATGCCGCCGGTGCGGCCGCTGCCGTGTTCGTTTGTAACGGTGACGAACGACGCACAGTTTTCGATGCGTTCATTGTTCTGGTAGGCTACGATGCCGCCCGCGTTGGCCTCATATCCGCCCATACCGGACAGCTTGAGCGTGACGCTGCCGGAAACGGTCAGGTTGCGGATCGTTCCCTTGCTGTAGCCGAAGAGGCCCTGATAGGAGTCACCCTCGCAGTAGAGGTTGCGGATGGTATGTCCGGCGCCGTCGAAGGTGCCGCTGAAATTATAGCTGTAGGAATTGCCCATCGGCTTCCAAAGCTCGCCGCCAAGGTCAATGTCCTTGGCAAGCACCGCGTTTGCGTTATAGCCGCCGCTGACGGTGTTGACCTTGTTTGCAAACCACGCAAGCTCCTCGCCGGTTTCGATACGATACCAGCCGGTCATGCCTGCATAGTCGCCGGTGGCCTCTTCCGCCGTGATCCGGTGCGGCTCGGTCATCGTCTCGCCGTCCCAACCGGTGCGGACGAGCAGCTCGATCGTAAAATGCAGCGCCTCATCGGTAACGGTGAAATCTTTGGCTTCCTTGGTCGCGCCCTGTGCTTTGACAAGGTAGTGGTAAGAACCGGCGATCAGCTGGTAAGCGCCGGTTTCGTCGGCCGTCATGACCTTGCCGTCCGCGTTCGTGACCGTGATCTGCGTCTCGCCGGTTCCCTCGGGCTTCGTCACTTCAAACGTGACCGCGTAAGTCGGGAGCTTAACGAGCGTGATGGGAAGCTCGGCGTCCTCCGTCAGTACGATCTTGCCCGTCGCCGTCTCGTAGCCGTAGGCACTGGCGGTGTAGGTGTAGGTTCCCTCGCGGAGGTTATAGACGTTGTTCGTGCCGGTCTGCGGATTGCCGCTTGCGTCCTTCAGGACGACCGTCGCGTCCTCCGGCGTGACCGTGAGGGTCAGGTCATAGCGAACCTCCTCCCAGACGGCAAAGAAGGTCTGGTTATAAGAACCGATGGTGTATTCTTCCTCATCGGCGTAGTTTGCCTCCGTTGCGGAGCTCCACGTCGCCCAGCCGAGGAAGCGATAGCCCTCGCGGGTGAACAGGTTCTTGCTGATCTCCTGCGCAACGCCGTAAGTAAAGGTCTGCGGCTCCATTGTTCCCTCGCCGCCGTTGGCGTTAAAGCTCAGAGTAAAGGTCTTGGGCGTCCACGCGGCAGTATAGGTCACGTCGGTGCCGATCACCGTGGTGCTTTCGAGCTTCTCTTCGCCGTTAAACCAGCCCGCGAAGTCATAGCCGGGGCGGGTCGGTGCAGGAATGTCGCTGCCGAACGCGTCGCCTTTCTTGACCAGAACGGTCTTGGGAGAGACGCTGCCGCCGTCGGGATCAAATGTGACAATCCAGCCCTCTGTCCAATGCGCGTAGAAGGTGAAGCTGCCGCCTTCCGGCACGGTGACGGCGGTGTCCGCAGCGATAGGCTCGCCGCCTTCGGCCGCCGTGTACCAGCCGTCAAAGACCATGCTGGTGTGCGTCGGGACGGGAAGCGCGCGGTTGGAGAAGGAGGTGGAGTTTGCGTTCCATTTATACTGGCCGAAGGTCGCGCCGAAGGTCGCGCCGCCGGAGGAGCCATAGCCGGACCACTGGATCGTGTCGACCTGATCCGTTCCGCCCCAGCCGTCGCTCTTTTCCAGCTTGCCGCCGTTGGCGTCCCAAGTGACGTCATAGATCGCCGGTGCATAGGAGGCCGTGATCGTGGTGTCCTCGGCAGGCATCGTCGCAGGCGTCTTGTCCCACTTCACACTCATGCCCACAACATCGACGGTCGGATAGGTGATCTCAGCGCCGTACTTCACCGTGCCGTGGGTGTACTCGTCGTCGCCGCTCGAAATGGCATAGTCGCCGGTGGCCCACGTCAGGGTATAGCTGTTTCTCTTATAGAAGAGCTTGAGCACAAGGTCTGCGGAGGCCTGTCCGCTGAGCACGTTGTTCTCGTTCTCCGCGTCGAAGGTAAAGCCCTCGATCTTGGGCGCATCGGCAGTGACCATATCGTCCGGCTCCGCCTTCTTTTCGGCCGTGTCGCTCAGCACATAGCCGTCGCCCGCCACGTCCTCCAGATAGGTCTGCACCAGATACTTGACGGCAGTGTTGGAATACTTCCACGTCTGCCAAGTCAAAACGGGGTAGCCGTCCGAGCCGTCCGTCCAGTTTTCGCCGAGCGTTTCGGCCAGCGAGGCAAACTCCGCAGCCGTTTTCTTGGTGCCGTCGCTGCTATCGTTAGAAAAAGAGGTATCCAAGTAATAGCAATTGGTTGTTGAGCCATAGTAACCGTTATATGCAATTGCCTTCAGCTTGTAGGTGCCGCTTGTAAGCTCCTTCGCGCTAAAGAAATGGCAGTTTGCAATCGACCCATTATTTTTTCCGCAAACGCCGCCAATCGAATCACTTTTGTTTGGGCTTTCAATAAAGCTGCCCGTAAAGTAGCAGTGGGTGATCGTTCCATCATTCTGGCCGACGATGCCGCCGGTATAGTCATAGTTCGACCGCGCATTGCTGTGATCCATCGTCACGTTGGCCGAGCTGAAGCTGACCGTACCGGAGCTTTCGCCGACGAGACCGCCGAAGGCAGTGTCGGAAGTCGAGCCTTTTTTCACCGTGCCGCCGTCGATGCAGCAGCGGGTCAGGGTCGCGCCGGATTCCAGCACGCCGACCAAGCCGCCGGTATTTCTCATACCGCTCAGCTCGATGCTCTCAACGCGGATATCAGATATCGTACCCTTCGACGTACCGGCAATTGCACCGGTGCCGCCCGGGTAGCTATCGCCAGTATTCTTCACGTTCGCTGAGCTAACAACGAAGTTTTTGACAACTGCGTTTGCACCAAGTGCAGCAAACATACCGACGTAGCTGCCATCTTTTGTAATATTGATGGTCACGGTGTGGCCGTCGCCGTCAAGGGTGCCGTTGAAGCGCTCGGTATCGGAGCCGAACGGTTCTGTCACCGTAATGTCGTCAGCCAGCTTGTAGCTGCCCGACAGATTCGTGATCTCGCTGAGACTTGAAATGACGACAGGAGCCTCTTCCGCGAACACCGTCGCCGGAAGCAGGCTCAGACACAGCGCCAATACCAGCAGCGCCGCGAACAAGCGTCTTTCGATTTGTTTCATTCTCATCGCTCCTTTTTGTGTATTTTATCGGGAAAGCTTGGCATCTTATGCAACACTTTCCTGATGCGTACTATTTTATCACTTTTTGCGCCGCATTGCACGAAATTTTTTTGCATATATTTTCACTATTCCTCCCGATACGGTTGGTTATATTGTACAAATCTCCCGGCTCATCCTTGGCTCTTCCCCACGGCGCTGGATAACTATACAGAAGGCCCCGCAGATCCGGTTTGGTCTGCGGGGCCTTGAGGTACTATATTCAGATTTTATCGGCGTCGATGCCGTGCGATGCAAATTCCTTGAGCAGCGCGTCCATGTCGTTCGGGCAGCTCATCGGCTCGCCGCAGGCCTTGATGGCGTTGGCGACGTCCTTCAGGCCGTTGCCGGTGATGACGGACACGACGGTATCGTTCGCGCCGATCACGCCCTGCTCGCAGAGCTTCTTCAGTCCGGCAGCACCCGTCACGCCGGCAGGCTCGCCGAAGACGCCGCAGGTCTTGCCGACCAGCTTCTGCGCGGCCATGATCTCCTCGTCGGTCACGTTGACGACCAGACCGTTGGACTCACGGATCGCCATGAGCGCCTTATCCGCATTGCGCGGGACACCGACCGCGATGGAGTCGGCCAGCGTGTTTTCTTCCATCGGCTCCCACGGCTTGTTCTCCGCGATGGCGCGGTTGATCGGGTGGCAGCCCTCCGCCTGCGCGGAGATGAGGCGCGGCAGCTTGTTGATAAAGCCGATGGCATACAGATCCTTCAGACCCTTCCAAACGCCCGCGATCGTGCAGCCGTCGCCGACGGAAATGGCGAGATAATCCGGCATTTCCCAGTTCAGTTGCTCGGCGATCTCCAGAGAGACCGTTTTTTTGCCCTCGGAGAGGTAGGGATTGATCGCCGCATTGCGGTTGTACCAGCCCCATTTGTCGATCGCCTTCTTGGAAAGCTCGAATGTCTCTTCATAGTTGCCCTGCACGGAGACGACGTTCGCCCCGAAGGTCATGAGCTGCGCGACCTTGCCCTTCGGCGCGCGGGAGGGAACGAAAATATAGGTCTTCAGTCCCGCTGCGGCGGCATTGCCCGCAAGGGAGGACGCCGCGTTGCCGGTGGAGGAGCAGGCGATGACCTTCGCGCCCGCTTCCTGCGCCTTGGCGACGGCCATGGCGGAGGCGCGATCCTTCAGCGATGCGGTGGGGTTCTGTCCGTCGTCCTTGATCCAGAGCTTCTTCACGCCGAGGATCGCGGCAAGGCGGTCTGCCTCATAAAGCGGCGACCAGCCGACGCGCAGCGGCGTATCCGGCGTAGTCTCCTCCACGGGAAGCAGCTCACGGTAGCGCCACATGGTATTGTTCTGCCGCGCGGCCAGCTTTTCCTTGGTCAGCACCGTGCGGATATAATCGTAATCGTAGATGATGTCCAGAATGCCGCCGCACTCACAGTTCGTGAGGTTCGGCGTCGCCGCATACTCCTTGCCGCACTTGACGCAGCGGCCGCAAATCACATTACGCATATGTCTTACTCTCCTGTATTTGAATTATTCCAAGACTTTTTGATATGTTCCTGTAGGAACTTTTCCTGATGCTCGACGGTACGTACCGCGTAACGATCCATCAGTTCTTCCTGCCGCTTCTGCTTCTCCTCTGCCGTCATCTGCGGCGGGTCGAGCCTTTTGCGGCGCTTGCGCTGCCGTGGGAAGACCTTGAAGAAGCGTTCGTCGCCCAGCAGCGTCTGCAAGAAGTTCATCTCGCGTCTGCGCAAAATGAAGTACTGCCCGATGATAAAAAGGGAAACAAACAGCAGGAAAGCGGGGACAAAAAGCCAGCCGAGCCGTGCACTGTTGCCGATCAGCAGGATCACGGCGGCAAGGAAAAGGGCAACGATGCCGCCCGAGGCCAGAACCGGCCAGTAGTCGCGCAGTCTCATTCCGTTGATCCGGAGCAGCACCGCGCCGATCAGTCCGACCATAAAAAAGGCCGTCAGCAGAAACGCTGCAAAGGTACCGCCTTCCACAGTTTCCTTCCTCCCTTCAAAAAAGCAAATGCGAGCGGGGTTTTTGCGCCCCGCCCGCAGCTATTTGCGATTAAAGCGCCTTGAGCAGACCGGTGGCCTCGTTGAAGGCGTCGATCAGTTCGTCCAGATCCTTCGCCTGTGCGTGGACGGCGTCCCAAGTTCCCTTGGTGTCGTACCACTGCGCGTTGAGGTCTTCGACCTTCATCTGCTGCTGCTCGACCCAAGTGTAATACTTGAGGTTGTGGACGCGCTTGCGCTCCGCATAGGTCAGCTCGAGCATGCTGTCGGTCTTGAGGCCGAGCATATGGACGGCATGATCCAGCGCGGCTTCGTTGACGCTGTAAGCGCCGTGCATCTGGTTGAGCTCTTCCACGCGGGACTTGTACATCACGGCGGAGTCGGTCAGGACGGTGCCCACCACATCGTTCTCGGTCAGCTCATAGTACTTGGCCATCTTGATGCAGCACAGCACGTTGGCGATACCGGAAATGCCCAGCCAGGTCATCTTCTCGACTTCCTCGTCGGTCATGCCCAGTTCCTTCTTCATGTACTCCTGACCCTCGTGGGTGTTGAACAGGC
>USIH01000112.1 GCA_900554705.1 uncultured Eubacteriales bacterium | reverse complement strand
TCCGTGTGCACGGGGCTGGTGGTGTAGCTCAGGGCCACTTCCGCGATGCCGCCGTACTGCTTGGTGGCCTGGACGGCCTTTTCCATGTTGCGCAGATCGTTCAGCGCGTCGAAGCAGCGGATGATGTCGATGCCGTTGTCGATGGACTTTTTGACGAAAGCGTCGACCACGTCGTCGGCATAGTGCTTGTAGCCAAGAATGTTCTGGCCGCGCAGCAGCATCTGCAGCTTGGTATTGGGCATATGCTTGCGCAGCTGGCGCAGACGCTCCCACGGATCCTCGTTGAGGAAGCGCATGCAGGCGTCAAACGTCGCGCCGCCCCAGCATTCCAGCGACCAGTAGCCAATGCTGTCCAGCAGCTCGCAGGCGGGCAGCATATCGCTCAGACGCATGCGCGTGGCGGCCTGAGACTGATGCGCGTCACGGAGTATGGTATCGGTTATGAAAAGCTTTTTTTCAGACATAATGTTTCCTTTCAGTTAATATCAGCCGAACAGGGCTATAAGCACGCCTGCCGCGATAGCCGAGCCGATAACTCCCGCAACGTTCGGCCCCATGGCATGCATGAGAAGGAAGTTCGAGGGATTCTCTTTCTGACCTACGACCTGTGATACGCGCGCAGCCATCGGAACTGCGGAAACTCCGGCGGAGCCGATAAGCGGATTGATCTTGTTTTTCAGGAAGAGGTTCATGAACTTGGCAAGCAGAACGCCGCCTGCGGTGCCGCCCATGAAAGCGATAACGCCGAGGGCAAGGATGCCGAGGGTCTCGCCCTTGAGGAAGCTCTCCGCCTTGGCGGTCGCACCGACGGAAACGCCGAGGAAGATGACGACGATGTTCATCAGGTCGTTCTGCGCGGTCTTGCTCAGACGGTCGACCACGCCGCACTCACGGAAGAGGTTGCCCAGCATCAGGCAGCCGACCAGAGCGGTCGCGCTCGGAACGAGCAGGGCGACAAAAGCGGTGACGGCGATCGGGAAGATGATCTTCTCTTTCTTCGAAACGGTGCGCAGCGCGTCCATGCGGATCAGGCGCTCCTTCTTCGTGGTCAGGCCGCGCATGATCGGCGGCTGGATGACCGGAACGAGAGCCATATAGGAGTAAGCTGCGATGGCGATCGGGCCGAGGTAGCCCGGGGCGAGACGGGAGGTGACGAAGATGGCCGTCGGGCCGTCCGCGCCGCCGATGATGCCGATGGAGGCGGCAAGACGCTGAATGTCCGCGAGCACCGGTCCGCCGAGCTTCAGCGCGGTCGCGCCGAGGAAGGCGATGAAGATGCCGAGCTGAGCGGCAGCGCCGAGCAGCAGGCTCTTGGGGTTAGCGATCAGCGGGCCGAAGTCGGTCATCGCGCCGACGCCGATGAAGATCAGGCAGGGATAGACGCCCAGCTTGACGCCGAGGTAAAGAATGTCGATCAGGCCGGCGGCTTCGTTCGTGCCGTCCTTGAGCGTCACGCCGTTTTTGATGAGATCCCAGTGGACGTGACCGCCCTCAAAGATCTCGGAGTGGAACATACCAGCACCGGGCAGGTTCGTCAGCAGAATGCCAAACGCGATGGGCAGGAGCAGCAACGGCTCAAAGCCCTTGACAATGGCAAGGAACATCAGGACGAAGGAGATCACGATCATGATGACGGATCTCCAGTCGGTGTCCTTGATGAGGCGCATGACGCCGGTCTGTTCGGCGAAGTTTTGCAGGGCTTCGGCGTTGCTCTCCGCGCCCTGCGGATCGGCCGCTTCCGTCGCGGCGGGAGCCTCCGTTGCAACGGGTGGCTGCTCTGCCTCGCGGGTCTTGGCGGCGGACGCGAAGGTCATGCACAGGCAGACCAGCATTGCCAGCACCAGCATCCCGATGGCACAGCGGCGCATTTTCTTGTTGTTTTTGAACATGGTAATTCTCCTTATACGGCAAATTACGCGATGGTGCACAGCAGCGCGGCGGTCTCGACGCTGTCGCCCTTGCGGACGTTCACGCCGGTGATCTTGCCGTCACAGGGCGCCTGGATCTCGTTTTCCATCTTCATAGCCTCGAGGATGACGAGCACCTGCCCCTTTTTGACGGGCTGGCCGGCCTGCACGTTCACGCTCAGGATGTTGCCGGGCATCGGAGCCTTGACCTGCGTGCCTGCGCCGACGGGGGCGGGGGCAGCGGGAGCGGCGGCAGCGACGGGAGCCTTTACGGCAGAGGCGTCGAGTTCTTCGATCTCAACTTCGTAGAGCGAACCATTGACATTGACACGATACTTTTTCATTCTTCTTTTCACCTTTCAATTCTCAAATTTTTTCATGGATACGATGCGGATCGCGGAAGGCGACGTCCCGCTGTACTCAGCAACGGCGGCGCCGACGGCTGCGGCAAGCGCGCCACGGTCGACCGTTTCTTCAACGGGTGCGGGGGCTGCCTTTGTCTCCTCTTCCTTTCCCGCGCCGCGGCACGCTGCACCAAGCAGGTAGCAGAGCAGGATGATCAGAGTGAGGACGACAAAAACGGTGCACAGTCCCATGACGACGACAAACCAGTTTTGCATGTTTCTCCTCCTTCATTTTTTGGGGGCTTCCCGTGCCCCGTTTTAATCTATCGAACGGTCGGTGCCGTGAAAGATTACAAAGTTGTGTGTCAGCTGATCTTAAAGTCCTTTTCGATCAGAAGCTGACCGTTGATATAGATCTCCAGCGTGTAGTCGCCGGAAACGCCCGGGTTGGGGAAGACGCTCGCATGGCGGCGGCTGTACCAGATGTTGTTCCATGCAATGGTCTTGCTCGCCTCTTCCACGGGCACACCGTCGCTGTTGCGGACGATGTAGAGCAGCTCCACTTCCTCATTCGAGGCATAGACGCTGTTGACCTCCACGCAGAGCGCAAGGCTCTGATCGGCGCTGAAGGTAGTCGTCGTGTTGCGCAGATCGCGGTAGTCCCAGTTCTCGTCGCTCGGCTCCACCCAGAGGCTGATATAGGGGCCGGAGACGCCGTAGCCCGTGAAGCGCTTCGCGTCGGCCGTTCGGACCTCCGCCTGCGTCGGGCCGAAGACGGCGGAACCGTCGGCAGCCAGAAGCTCGATGACATAGTCCGTCGCGGGGATCAGACCGGTCAGCTCCGTGGAGTTCGTGCCGCACTGCTGTAGGCGCGGGTCGTGCTCGCTGCCCTTAACGCCGTAGGAGACGAGCCAGCCGCCCACGGGCGCGCTGTCCTCCAGCGCCCAGTTGACGATGACCGAGCCGTTTTCGTCCACGTGCGCGGTAAAGCTCGTGACAACGATCGGGCTTGCGGGCAGGGTGAGCGTTGCGGGTTCCAAAATGCCCTTGGCGGAGACCGTGAAGGTGTAGTCGCGGTTCAGGTCGGGGAGGGTCATGGAAAGCGCGGTGGTCTTCGTCGTCTCATGGATCGGCTCCAGACCGGCCGCCTCGCAGGTGACCTCCCACTGCTCCGGCACGTTCGTGCCGCAGCTCCACGCCAGTTGGATCTGCGCGCCCTCGATGCGCGCGATCTTCAGGTCGCTCGCCGCGATGCGCGGCACGATCTCCGCGACCGCTACGGTGCTGCCGCGCGTAGCGGAATCTTCCAGATTTCCGTCCAAGAAGACGTCTTCGGTGTCCTCCAGACGGAAGGTGTAGGTCTTGTTGAGCGCAAGACCGCTGATGGTGCCCTCCGTCTTGTCCAGCTGCTGCGTGCCGCTGACAGAGCCGTCGGAGCTGGTGTAGCTGACGAGCCACTGCTTGGGCGCGGGGCCTTCGTGATGGAAGGACACGTCCGCCTGCCCGTCGGTCTGACCGGCGGTGACGGTGAAGTCGGTGATGTGCGTGATCTCCGCCGTTTTCACCGTCGCCTGTGTGATGCTCGCGGAGGTGAGCTTGTGGCGGGCGGCGGCGCGGACGTTGATCTGGTACTCCATGTTTTCCGCCAGACCGGTGAAGGTGTAGAGGTTGCCGTCCACGGACGAGGCGGGGTAGGAGTTTCCGTAATGGTCGTTACAGGTCAGAATAAAGCTGCTGGCAGGCGCATCGCCGATCAGCTCCACGGTGAAGGAATCCGGCGTCTTGCGGTCTGCGGGGACATTCAGACTTTCCACCTCGACAAAGTAACGAGAGATGACAAAATAGCTCACCGCGATGATCGCAAGGATCAAAACTGCGATGATGGCAACGGGGACAAAGCGCGCGGCCTTGCTCTTGGGCTGCTTGCGCTGGCGCTGCGGCGGACGGCGGCGCGGCGACTTTTCTTCCTCCGGCGCGGTGTCCACATAGGCGTTCGGCGCTTCCTCCGGTTCCGGCTGCGGTTCTTCCGGTGCTTCCTCCTGCGCCGGTTCGGCGGTCTCCCTGCCGACGACCTCGGCGACGGAGGCGAGGAATTCGTCAAAGTCGAGCTGGTCGGGGTCTTTCTCTTCCGCCGGCGCCTTCTGCGGGGGCGCGGAGGGCGCGTTCGGCGTCTGTTCCGCCTGCGGCGCTGCGGGCGCTTCCGCAACGGCGTCGGAGCCGGCACCGGACGTGTCGGGCGCGAAGCTGCGGCGGAAATCGTCGTCCAGCGCCTCGGCCTTCGTCATGCGGATCGGCTCGTCCTCCAGCGTCTCCTCGGCGTCGTCCGGAACGATCGGAAGCGTGTCGGTGACGATGGGCGGCGCGATGGGCTGGTCGGAGACCTCGTTGCGCTGCATATAGAGCGTCAGCGCCTGCTTCAGCTCCTCCGGAGTCTGAAAACGGTCGGCGGGCTTGGGCGCGCAGGCCTTGAGGATGATGGCCGAAAGCTCGTAGTCGGCGAACATGGGCGCGGGCAGCGGCTTGCCGGTCAGGCGCAGCTTGTCCGCCATCTGCTCGCCGGTCGCCTCGTCTTCAAACGGGCCGTGATTGCCGTTGTAGACCCGATAGAGCACCATGCCGAGCGAATAGAGGTCGATCGTCAGGTTCGGCGAGGCGGTAATATCGGAAAGCTCCGGCGCGGAGAACGCGCCGATATAGCTCTCCGGCACGGAGGAGTATTCCAGATCCTGCGTGGAGCAAAGCCCGAGGTCGCCGAGCATAAAGCGCCCCGAGGGCATCAGGAAGACGTTCTCCGGCTTGACGTTCTCGAAAATATAGCCCGCTTGGCGGCAGGCACTCAGCGCATCGCACAGGTCAAGCCCCAAGTTGACGGCGCGCAGATGCGTCAGGGTATTGTCCGCCATGTAATCGCTCAGGGGAGCGTGCAGCGGATAGAGGATATAGACGTGGTAGCCGACACCGGATTCCTTCGGCTCGATCTGAAAATCCTTCGCGCCGACGAATGAACCGGTCTCGGAGAGTTTTTGCCCCGCTTTTAGCTCCTGTCGTATCGTTTCCGCAACGCCGCCGTAGTATTCATGCACGGCTGCCTCGTCCGGATACGCGCCGGAAAGAATAAGGGCGCTGACCTGATTTTCCGAGGCGGGAACGGAAAGCACCTTGAGAATATAGCGTTCGCCGCCAGAAATGGCGCGAAGCTGATAGCAGCGGCAGCCGGCGTGGCCGGATACCTCCGCCTCGATCGCCATGTGATCCAGCAGAGGGGAAACCATTTTGAAGTCGGACAACGCTCACACCTCCTTGTACAGAAAATATCGAAACCTTGCTACTCTATACTAAGACATTTTTTGGAAAAAATCAAGTCAGATTATTGTCTTCCGCGCACAAAAATGATATGATGTGCAAAAGAGAGAAATCCACTACGAAAGGAGCTCAGCATACCAAGCGTATGCGAAACGCAAATGGAAGAAAAGAACGTATGCAATTACTGCGGAACGGTCTACGACGCCCATCTGGATCAGTGCCCGCTCTGCGGCAGTCCCACCGAGAAGCCGGAGGAGCCGCAGGCAAAGCCGGAGCCGCAGCCGACCCGGCGCCCCGCCTACCGCTCCGGTGCACGCCGCAAGAAGGGTAAGACCGCGACCGTGCCGCGCAATTTCTTGGTCGCTGCCGTGATCCTTCTGGCGCTTGCCGTTTTGATCATTTTCTACTTCATCGGAGACATGATCGGCTGGTGGCCGGGCTTTGAAGATCTGGTCAAGCGCCGCCATGCCGACGCGCCGGTCGAGCAGAGCGACTGCACGAGCCTGACGGTCGAGCCGTCGCGTCTGCACTTCACGAAGCAGGGCGAGTCCGTCGAGCTGCGCGTCACGGTCAACGCCGACTGCACTACCGTCCCGACGCTTGCCTCCTCCGAGCTTTACGCCGTATCGCGCGCGGGGAAGGAGACCACTGCCGACACCGTGAAGACCTACACCTTTATTATTACCGCGCTCAAGAGCGGCAGCGAGGAACTGCGCGTCACCTGCGGCGGCAGAGCGGAAAGCTGCGCGGTCGTCTGCGAGCTGGACGACGCGTCAACGCAGCCCACCGATCCTTCGACCGACCCGAGCGAACCGAGCGAACCGACGGAGCCGTCGAGTGAGCCGACCACGCCGCCGTCTACCGTCTTTACTCCGGAGCTGAACTATGAGGACGTGACGCTCAAAAACCCGGGCGAGACGCTGCCGCTCAAGGTGCTGAACCTGCCGAGCGGGAAGACGCCGGTCTGGTCGAGCGAGGATCCCACCGTTGCCAAGGTCGATACCGACGGCAAGGTGACGGCGGTCAGCGGCGGCACGACGAAGATCAGCGTCGAGGTCGACGGCAAGACCGGAAGCATGATCGTCCGCTGCGATTTTGCCGGAAGTCTGGAAAACGGCTATGCGCTGAATCGGACGGACGTGACGATCAAGGTGGGCGAGGAGTTCCGCCTGTCGCTGATGGACGCGGAGCAGAAGCGCATCGAGGGAGCGACCTATACGACCTCCAACGCCTCGGTCTGCACCGTGAGCGACAAGGGCATCGTCACCGGCACGGGCAAGGGAACGACCAATGTGATCGTGACCTACGAGGGCGTGGATTACACCTGCATCGTGCGCGTAAAAGAGAAGAATTGACACCGAAGGGCGCGGATCTCTCCGCGCCCTTCAGACTGTCAAAAAAGTCCGTAACCGTCAAAATAGTTTCACAATTTCGTAAAAATCTGACTGTTGAAGTTCAAAACGATTGAACGTGATTTTTTCAATTTTTATAGAGTGATCATTGCTTGCTTTGCAAGAATTTTGACTTACTTCGCAACTCACGCCCCTGCGCAGCCGTTCGCGACGAAGGAGCGTTACGGATGCGGCGTACCCCTTGCGGG
>USIH01000111.1 GCA_900554705.1 uncultured Eubacteriales bacterium | reverse complement strand
AACCCCTCAGTCAGCCTAACGGCTGACAGCTCCCCTTACACAGGGGAGCCTTTGGTGCAGCGGAAATTCTGAAATACTTTTTCAAAATTGGTGAGAATACCGTGGTGCGTGCGAGGCTATCGCCCGCGCTGCGCGCTCATACACGGGGCGTACGTTCCCGCGAATGTCAAAAAACGGAGGAAACAACGATGAAGGTTACGGTATTCGGCAGCTTTGCCGTGGATATGGTCGCACGCACGCCGCACCTGCCCGTCGCGGGCGAGACGGTCAAGGGCATCCGCTTCCGGCAGGGGGCGGGCGGCAAGGGCTTTAATCAGGGCATCGCCGCGCACAGAGCGGGCGCGCAGGTGCAGATGATCACGAAGCTGGGGCGCGACGCGCTGGCGCAGGTCGCGCTGGACGTGATGCAGGCGGAAGGGATGGAAACGGACGGCCTGCTGTTCCACGAGGAGGCCGCGACAGGCACGTCGCTGATCTTCGTGGACGAGCGGACGAGCCAGAACGAGATCGTCATCGTCCCAGGGGCGTGCGCAACGATCACGCCCGAGGACATCGACCGCGTTGCGCCCGCCATTGCGGACAGCGGCTATGTGCTGCTCCAGCTCGAGGTCAATCAGGACGCAAACGAGCGGGTCGCCCGCTTTGCAAAGGAGCACGGCGTTCGGGTCATCATCAACACCGCGCCCTGTCAGCCGGTCTCCGACGCGTTTTTGCGCGACGCCTATCTGGTCACGCCCAACGAGGTCGAGGCGGAGGCGCTGACGGGCGTCCGCGTGGACGACCTTGCGGGCGCCGACCGCGCGGCGGAGATCCTCTTCCAAAAGGGTGTGCAGAATGTGCTCATCACGCTCGGCGCACGGGGCGTCTATCTCAACTGCGGCGATGGGGGCGAGATCCTTCCGGCCTACCCCGTCCACGCGGTGGACACCACCGGCGCGGGCGACGCCTTTAACGGCGGCCTGCTTGCCGCGCTGGCGGAGGGAAAGACGCTGCCGGAGGCGGCGCGCTTTGCAAACGCCGTGGCCGCGCTGTCCGTGCAGCACGTCGGCGCGACGGACGCAATGCCGACGCGCACGCAGGTGGAGGCGTTCCTGCACCAGCGCAATGCATAATTCATAATGCATCGTTATGAGTCGGGAGCACGGAGCTGAGAATACGCAATGCGTGTGCGGCGGAGCCGTGCTCAGCGGGAAGGCTCCTCCTGCGCGGGTTCCGGATGGAACGTGCGGACGCTCATGTCGATAAAATCCTTGGCCATGCGCGACAGGTAGCGCTCGCGGTGGTAGCCGATGGCGATGGTGTCGGTGCCCGGGAAGAGCGGAAGGATCTCCACCTTCTGGCGGGTATAGGACGCCGGATCGCCGCCGGCGGTATAGCGGCAATTTAAGTACAGCTCCGGACAGACCGTCAGCCCCATGCCCTCGGCGGCAAGGGCAAAGGCGGTCTGTACGTTTTTTGTCTCGATGATGATGTCCGGACGGATGCCGCAGCGCGCAAACTCCTGATCGACCAGCGCGCGGATGCGGTCGCTCTTGGTCAGAAGCACGAAGGGCAGCGACCGGAACACGCGCAGATCGGGCGCTTCGCGGTAGGCCGCGCACAGCGCCTGCGCCTGCGCGCCGAAGCGCTCGGTCAGCAGCTGCTTCGGCGCGACGAGGAAAAGCCGCTCCTGCATCAGCTCGACGCACTGCGCGCCCTCGATGAGAAACGGCGCGAAGCCGATGAGCACGTCGATCTCGCCGCGCTCCAGCTCCTTTTCCAGCTCCCGTGAGCTGCCTTCGACAATGGACAGCTCCGCGTGCGGGTACAGGCGGCTGAAGCGGGGCAGCAGCAGCGGCAGGATGGCCTGCCCGCGCGTGTGCGACACGCCGATGCGCAGCTCGCCGCGCCGGTTTTTCTTAATATCCTCGATGGCGGCGGCCGTCTGCCGCCGGATGTCGAGCATCTGCTCGACCGACCGGAGAAAGACCCGTCCCGCGTAGGTCAGCTCCAGACCCGCACGCCGCTCGAAGAGCTGACAATCCAGCTCCTCCTCCAGCCGCGCGATATGGTTGCTCAGCGCCTGCTGGCTGATGTGCAGGCGCTCGGCCGCCCGCGTCAGATTGCGCTCCTGCGCGGCGGTGAGAAAATAGGTCAGGTTTTGAAAGTTCATGTCATATGTCCCCTCCTTCGACATTATACTACAAGCCGCGACGGATCACAACAAAAATGTTGTGGGAAACGACAGCGGAAAACTGTTTGAAATTGTCGTGTGAGAATGCTATGCTGGTGGTAAAGAAGGGAGGCTCACCATGAAGGGCAACAAAGAACTGATGATCAACGCCGAATGGTGCAAGGGCTGCGGCATCTGCGCGGCCTTCTGCCCCAAGGAGGCTCTGGAGCTGGTCGAGGGCAAGGTTCGCCGCCGTGCGGAGGCGCAGTGCGTCCTGTGCGGACAGTGCGAGCTGCGCTGCCCCGACTATGCCATTTATATTTCCGAACCGGAGGAGGAGAGCGAGCAATGGGTAAAACCGTACTGATGCAGGGAAACGAAGCCTGCGTGGAGGGCGCGATCGCGGCGGGTATGCGGCTCTATGCCGGCTATCCGATCACCCCCTCGACCGAGATCGCGGAGCTTTGCGCGCTGCGCCTGCCGCAGGAGGGCGGAAAGTTCATCCAGATGGAAGACGAGATCGCCTCCATCGCCTGCACGATCGGCGCGTCCGTCACGGGCGTGAAATCCATGACCGCGACGAGCGGCCCGGGCTTCTCGCTCAAGCAGGAGAACCTTGGCTACGCCTGCCTTGCGGAGATCCCGCTGGTGCTGGTGGACGTGCAGCGCGCAGGCCCGTCGACGGGAATGCCGACCTCGCCCTCGCAGGGCGACGTGATGATGGCGCGCTGGGGCACGCACGGCGACCATCCGATCATCACGCTCAGCCCGTCGTCGGTCAAGGAGACCTACGACCTTGCCATTCGCTGCTTTAACCTCTCGGAGAAGTACCGCACGCCCGTCATCTTCCTCATGGACGAGATGATCGGCCACCTGCGCGAGGGCATGGAGCTGCCCGATCCGGAGGACATCGAGATCATCGACCGGCCGACCGTCCGCTTTCCGGACGCCAAGCGCCTGCCGTATCACATGAAAAAGGGGCAGATGGTGCCGCAGATGGCGCCCTTCGGCCGCGGCCAGCGCTATAACATCACGGGTCTGATCCACAACGAGGCGGGCTTCCCGACCAACTCCAACGAGGAGGCCGACGCGCTCATGCACCGCCTGATGCACAAGATCTCCGACAATTACGACGACATCGTGCGCACGCAGGAGGTGCTGACGGAGGACGCCGAGACCGTGGTCTTCTGCTACGGCGGGACGATGCGCGCGGCGATGAGCGCCGTCCGGCAGGCGCGCAGCGAGGGCATTGCCTGCGGCATTTTCCGCCCGATCACCATCTGGCCCTTCCCCGAGCGCGAGCTTCGGGCGCTGGCCGGCCGCGTCAAGCGGATCATCGTCGCCGAGCACAACTACGGGCAGCTGCTCTTGGAGGTGCAGCGCGTGGTCGCCGGTGCGTGCAAGGTCGATTTTATCGGCAGGGTCAACGGGACGGTCATACCGCCCGACGAGCTGCTGCAGCGGATCAAGGAGGGTTGAGCACCATGGTCAATACCGGAAACGTCAGTCCCAAGACTGCCAATATGTCCAATCTGATCTACAAATATATGCGCCCCGAGGATCTGCCGCACATCTGGTGCGCGGGCTGCGGCAACGGCGTGATCATGCGCGACGTGGCGCAGGCGATCGAAAACCTCGGCCTGAACCGCAACCGCACGGTCATCGTCTCGGGCATCGGCTGCTCCTCGCGCGCGGCGGGCTACATGGACTTTAACACCATCCACACCACGCACGGGCGCGCCGTGGCCTTCGCCACGGGCATCAAGCTCGCCGATCCGGATCTGGAGGTCATCGTCCTTGCGGGCGACGGCGACATCTCCGCCATCGGCGGCAACCACCTGATCCACGCGGCGCGGCGCAACATCGGCCTGACGGTCGTGGTCTTTAACAACAACATCTACGGCATGACGGGCGGCCAATATTCGCCCACCACGCCGCGCGGCGACTACGGCACCACCGCCCCTTACGGCAATCTGGATCGCTCGTTCGACATCGCGGGGCTGGCCTACGGCGCGGGCGCGTCCTATGCCGCGCGCGGCAGCGTCTACCACGTGCAGCAGACCATCTCGCTCATTCAGGAGGGCATCCGTCATCAGGGCTTCTCCATCATCGACGTGGCGAGCGTCTGCCCGAC
The DNA here is from genome assembly GCA_900554705.1 of uncultured Eubacteriales bacterium. Lineage (GTDB taxonomy): Bacteria > Bacillota > Clostridia > Oscillospirales > Oscillospiraceae > JAZOXB01. The sequence continues at coordinate 2,923 of USIH01000111.1, read as the reverse complement.
CTACTACGGGCGCAAGAACAAGAAGGGCGACGCCGTGCAGATGCTCAAATGGCAGCGCGACAACGCCGTCACGCAGGAAAAGGCGGCGAAGATGACGCCGGAGGAGCTGCGCGGCAAGCTCGTCATCGGCCTGCTGCATCAGGTGCAGTATCCGGAGTTTACCTACGCCTATGAGGCGCTGATCAATCGTCTGGCAAAGGAGCGTGAAGCCAATGAATAAGCAGGAGCTTCGCCTGACCGGCAGCGGCGGGCAGGGCGTCATCCTCGCCACGGTCATCCTGGCCGAGGCGGCGGTGCTCTCCGGCCTCTACGCCGCGCAAAGTCAGTCCTACGGGCCGGAGGCGCGCGGCGGTTCGTGCCGCGCCGAGGTGCTCGTTTCGCCCGAGCCGATCGGCTTTACCAAGGTCACAAGACCCACGCTGCTGCTCGCGCTGACGCAGGCATCGCTGGATAAATATACAAAAAAGCTGCCGCCGGACTGCATCGTCCTCATGGACGACAGCCTGACCGCGCCGGAGGGCGTGGCGCATCCGCTGCGCGCGCCGATCCTGCGCACCGCGCGCGAACAGGTCGGCAAGGCGCTGACGGCGAACATCGTCGCCGTCGGCTGCATCAACGAAATTCTCAGGCTCGTCTCGCGCGAGACGCTGGAGCAGGCCGTGCGTATGCACATCCCGCGCGGCACGGAGACGCTGAACATGGCGGCGCTGCGCGCGGGCGAAGAGCTGGCAGGAGGGCTGAAGGAATGAAGATCCACGAATATCAGGCAAAGGAGCTGCTGGCGCAGTACGGCGCGCCGGTGCCCACCGGCCTTGTCGTCCGGACGCCGGAGGAGGCTCTCGACGCGGCGCAGCGCTACGGCGCCTGCGTGCTCAAGGCGCAGATCCATTCCGGCGGGCGCGGAAAGGCGGGCGGCGTGAAGCTCGCGCACGACCCGCAGGAAGCGGAGAAGATCGCCTCCGCGCTGCTCGGCGCGCGCCTCGTCACCCCGCAGACCGGCGCGCAGGGCAAGGTGGTGCACAAGCTGCTCGTCACCGAGGCCGTCGAGGTCAAAAAGGAGTATTATCTCAGCCTGACGGGCGATATGGAGCGCGCGGGGCTGATGCTGATCGCCTCCGCCGAGGGCGGCACGGAGATCGAGATCACGGCGAAGCAGTCGCCGGAGAAGATCCTGCAGCTGCCCGTCGCGCTCGAAGGCCTGACCGATCAGGCGCAGACCCTTGCGCGGGCGCTCGACCTGCCGCAGGCGCTTTGGGCGGATTTTGACGCGCTGCTGCGCGCCATGCTGCGCCTATATATCGAGAAGGATTGCTCCCTTGTCGAGATCAACCCCTTGGTGCGCACCGCGCAGGAGCGGCTGCTCTGCCTCGATGCGAAGATCAACTTCGACGACAACGGCCTTGCGCGTCATCCGGACGTGCAGGCGCTGCGCGACGTGGAGGAGGAAGACCCGCTGGAGTACCGCGCGTCGCAGTTTGACCTCAATTTCATCCGCCTCGACGGCAGCATCGGCTGTCTGGTCAACGGCGCGGGGCTTGCCATGGCGACCATGGACATCCTGCAAAAGTTTGGCGGCAGCCCCGCAAACTTCCTTGACGTCGGCGGCAGCGCGACGGCGGAGAAGGTCGCGGCGGCCTTTGAGATCCTGCTGTCCGACCCGCAGGTCAAGGCGATCTTTGTCAACATTTTCGGCGGCATCATGAAGTGCGACACGATCGCCGAGGGGATCGTGTCCGCTGCGCGGCAGGTGGCGCTGCGCGTGCCGCTCGTCGTCCGGCTCGAGGGGACGAATGTCGCGCAGGGACGCGCGATCCTTGCCGCCTCCGGCCTTCCCATCATCAGCGCCGCCGACATGGCCGACGGCGCGCACAAGGCCGTCAAATGCGCGAAGGAGGGCTGTTAACATGAGTATCCTGATCGACCGGAACACCCGCCTGCTCGTGCAGGGCATCACGGGAAAACAGGGCAGCTTCCACACCGAGCAGATGCTTGCCTACGGCACGAACGTCGTCGGCGGCGTGACGCCCGGCAAGGGCGGCCAGACCATCTTCGGCCTGCCGGTGTTTGACACCGTGCGCGAGGCCAAGGCGGCGACGGACGCGAACGCGACGATCCTCTATGTGCCGCCCATGCGCGCCGCGCAGTCCATCTGCGAGGCGATCGACGCGGAGATCCCGCTGATCGTCTGCATCACCGAGGGCATCCCGATCTTGGACATGGCGCGGGTGAAGCACCGTCTGGAGGGCAGCGCTTCGCGCCTGATCGGCCCGAACTGCCCGGGACTGATCACGCCGGAGGTCTGCAAGGTCGGCATCCTGCCGGGCTATATCCACAGGAAGGGGCACGTCGGCGTCGTCTCCCGCTCGGGGACGCTGACCTATGAGGCGGTCAACCAGCTCAGCGTGCGCGGCATCGGCCAGTCCACCGCCGTGGGCATCGGCGGCGACCCCATCCGCGGCACCGGCTTTGTCGATGTGCTGCGGATGTTCGAGCAGGACGCGGACACGCGCGCCGTCGTGCTCATCGGCGAGATCGGCGGCAGCGGCGAGGAGGAGGCGGCGCGGTTCATCCGCGAGGAGATGACCAAGCCCGTCGCGGCCTTCATCTCCGGCCAGACCGCGCCCGCCGGTAAGCGCATGGGACACGCGGGCGCGATCATCAGCGGCGGCAAGGGGACCGCCGCGGGCAAGATCGCGGCGCTGCGCGAAGCGGGCGTCGTCGTCGCGCCCACGCCGGATCTCATCGGCGAGGCGCTCGTGCAGGCGGCAAAGAACGCAGGCGTCGCGCTGGACGAATGAAAATGAAGTGACGATGCGCGGCGCGGCGCGGCTGTAGCCGCGAATGAAGAATGAAGCTGCGCGCGTCCCGCGCGCCATGAAGCGCGCCGCGATGCGGCGCATGAAGCGCCTGCGGGCGTGAGGAG
>USIH01000110.1 GCA_900554705.1 uncultured Eubacteriales bacterium | reverse complement strand
GACGGCTCGGACGAGCCGGTGGAGCGCGTGCTTGCGCTGCTCGTGGAAAACGGCGGCACGGACTTTCTGGAATATGCGCAGCTCTGCCTGCCGTGCGGCGACGGTTATGCCTACTTCGACCTCACTGGGCTGCCCGTGCAGGGCAGGTGCATCGTCTTTGCCCGCGACCGCGCCGCCTACCGCGAGACGATGGTGCTGGGCGAACTGGCCGTGGCGCAGGTCGCGCCGCTGAGCGCGCGCGCCGTGCTGGATTTCGGGGCGCAGTTCCGCCTCTCCACGGCCGACGGCGTGCTCAATCTGACGAACGTTTCCGGCGGCGCGATCGACTATGACGTTGCCGTCTGCTATAAGAACTATCGGGACGGCCTGTACTGGGGCGGCATTACCTACCGCGCGACCTTTGCGGGCGGTTTTCAGGAGGGCGAGACGCGGCAGAGCATACAGCGGCATTATACCGAGAACGGTTCCGTGCCGTTTTACATGATCTATGACCAGCCCTGAGCTTACCGTCCGGCTGGGCGACGTCTTTCTTCGGCTCACCGGCTGGCTCCCGTCCGACGACGGCTATCTCTACCGCTTCGCGGCGCAGGGAGAGCCGGACATTTCCTGCCATATCCTGCGCTGCGAACGGCTCGACGCGCCCTGCGCGCCTGCCCTCTACACCGCGCCGCGCAAGGCTGTGTGGCGCACGGCGCAGGAGGAGACCGTTGCTTATTTCACCGACACGGCGCACCGCAAGTGCTATGCGCTGCTCTCCCGTCCCTGCGCCTCTGCGCAGCCGCTGACGCTGCGCCTCTGCGCGCCGCGGATCCGCTATCAGGAAAAGTATGTGCTCTCGTGCATCTGCGTGGAGAGCCTGCTCTTGCAGCACCGCGAGGCGATCTTCCATGCGGCGTGGATCGAGCGCGAGGGGAAGGCCGTGCTGTTCTCCGGCGCTTCCGGCGCGGGAAAGAGTACGCACAGCGCTCTTTGGGCGCAGCTGCGGCACACGCCCGTCGTAAACGGCGACAAAGCGCTGCTGCTGCGGCGTGAAGACGGCTTTTATGCCGCCGGTCTGCCGTATGCCGGTTCCTCCGGCATTTGCCGCAATGTGACGCTGCCGCTCGGCGCGCTGGTCTTCCTCTCGCACGGGAAGGAGAACGGCCTCCGGCGGCTCGGCGCGCGCGAGGCGGTCAGTATGCTGCTGTCGCAGATGCCGGTGCAGCCGTGGCGCGCGGAGGACATCGATGCCGCGCTGCATATGGCGACGCAGCTTGCCGCCGCGCTGCCGATCTATGCTTATGCCTGCCTGCCGGACGCGTCCGCCGTGACCTGTCTGGAGCAAAGGCTCTTTCGGGAGGACGCATAAATGGAACCGATTTTGTCAAGATACCTTCATGCGAAGGGACGCGCGCTCGGCCTGCCCATCGGCGGCACCTTCGAGCTGACGCCGCGCTGCAACTTCCACTGCAAAATGTGTTACGTCCACCTGACGGCGCAGGAGCAGCAGGCGCGCGGCGCGGAGTTGAGCGCGCAGCAGTGGATCGACCTTGCGCAGGAGGCTAAGCGCGCCGGTACCGTCTTTCTGCTGCTGACCGGCGGGGAGCCGACGCTGCGCCCCGACTTTCCGGAGATCTACCGGACGATCCAGAAGATGGGCTTTGTCCTCTCCGTCAACTCCAACGGCTACCTGCTTGACGGCGCGCTGCGCGACCTCCTGATCGAACAGCCGCCCGCGCGGGTCAGCATATCCATTTACGCGACCAGCAACGAGGGCTACGAGCGCCTGTGCGGCCTCCCCGCCTACGATCGGGTGCGGGCGAACATCGAGGCGCTGCGCGCCGCAGGGATCGACGTGCGCGTCACCATGTCGCTCACGCCGGATAATTGTGAAGACCTGCCGAACGTGCTGCGCGAAGCGGAGCCCCTCGGCGCAAAGGCGATCGCCGTGTCTTACCTCTTCCCGCCGCTGCGCGCCCATCCGGAGCGCGTGGGCGAGAACTTCCGCTTCACGCCGGAGGAGGCGGGGCGCTTTTACGCGACCTATCAGCGCCTGACGCAGGCGCCGGAGCGCTTCTGCCGTTTGGCGGACGCGGTCTGCGCGGGGCAGGCCGTCCCGCGCGAGGACGAGGACTGCGAGCCGACCGGCGAGGGGATCAACTGCCGCGCAGGCGTCACGGGCTTCTGGCTCAGCTGGGACGGCAAGCTGCTGCCATGCGGGCAGATGACAAGACCCGCCGTGCCGGTCTATCCGCAGGGGCTTGCCCACGCGTGGAAGACGCTGCGCGAGCAGACCGCGGCCATCCGTCTGCCGAGGGACTGCGAGGGCTGCGCCCTGCGCAGCGCCTGTCAGGTTTGCGCGGCGAAATGCCTCTGCGAGACCGGTCGCTTTGACCAAAAACCGGAATATGTCTGCCGGATGGGGGAAGCCTATGCGGAAGCCATGCGGAGAGAAAGGGAGCAGATAACATGAAGATCCTGCGAGAATTTGTCCTGCGCGAGGTCGCAGGCGACGTGCTGCTGGTGCCGACGGGAAAGACGGCGCTCGACTTAAACGGTATGATGACGCTCAACGAGATCGGAGCGGAAATTTGGAAAATGCTGCCCGAGGCGCGCGACAGCGAGCAGATTGCCGCGCGTCTGGCGCAGGATTACGACGCGCCGGTCGAGCAGATCCGCGCCGATGTCGACGACTTCCTCGATCAGCTCCGGAAACTTGGCATTGTCGAGTAAAACAGTCAAAAATCTGCCGAAATCAGGAATAAATTAATGGATTTTGACAGTTGCGCGTCCGCGAAAAATCGTATATAATAATACCGCTGAGAAATGCAATCCTGATGCCGCTTTCGCGGTAATCATTTCATGGAGGAAACACAATGTCTGTAAAAGTTGCAATCAATGGTTTTGGCAGAATTGGTCGTCTGGCATTCCGTCAGATGTTCGGCGACAGCGACTATGAGATCGTCGCCATCAACGACCTGACTTCCGCGAAGATGCTTGCACATCTGCTGAAGTACGACTCCACGCAGGGCAACTACGTCGCCATGGGTCACGAGATCGGCTTCAACGAAGGCGAAGGCGAAGACAACTATATCACGGTCGATGGCAAGAAGATCGTCATCTACAAGATGCCAAACGCTGCCGAGTTGCCTTGGGGCAAGCTGGGTGTTGACGTCGTGCTTGAGTGCACCGGCTTCTACACCAGCAAGGCAAAGGCACAGGCGCACATCGACGCCGGTGCGAAGAAGGTCGTCATCTCCGCTCCCGCCGGCAACGACCTGCCCACGATCGTCTATAACGTCAACCACGACACCCTGACCCGCGAAGACAACATCATTTCCGCCGCTTCCTGCACTACCAACTGCCTCGCTCCGATGGCCAAGGCTCTGAACGACCTTGCTCCGATTGAGTCCGGCATTATGTGCACCATCCATGCTTACACCGGCGACCAGATGATCCTCGACGGCCCGCAGCGTAAGGGCGACCTCCGCCGCAGCCGTGCAGGCGCGATCAACATCGTTCCCAACTCCACCGGCGCCGCCAAGGCGATCGGCCTGGTCATCCCCGAGCTGAACGGTAAGCTCATCGGCGCCGCGCAGCGCGTTCCCACGCCCACCGGCTCCACCACCATCCTCAACGCCATCGTCAAGGGCACCGTCTCCGTCGATGCGATCAATGCCCAGATGAAGAAGGAAGCGACCGAGTCCTTCGGCTACAACGAAGATCAGATCGTCTCCTCCGATGTCATCGGTATGCGCTTCGGCTCTCTGTTCGATGCCACGCAGACCATGGCTATCAACCTCGACAACGGCACCACGCAGGTGCAGGTCGTCTCTTGGTACGACAACGAGAACTCCTACGTTTCTCAGATGGTTCGCACCATCAAGCACTTCTCCAATCTCCTGTAATGAAATATGCGGCGGGGCCGCCTCTTTGAGGCGACCCCGCTTCGTTAATTCATGTCAAAAATGCGTTTCAGTTCCTTCTCCGAGCGCACGCCGCTGACGCGGTGGATCACTTCGCCGTCTTGCAGCAGAACAAGCGTCGGCACGCTGAGGATGCGGAAGCGCTCCGTCAGGTCGTCCTGCGCGTCCACGTCCACCTTGCAGAACTTGTAGCGGTCGCCGTACTGCGCCGCCAGCGTTTCAAAGGTCGGCGCGAGCGCGCGGCAGGGCGCGCAGGCGGGCGAGAAGAAGTCGATCAGAACGGGGCGGTCGGCGCGTCCGACCTCGGAGGCATAGTTTTCACCTGTCAAATGCGTCAAAAAAATCACTCCTTTGCAGGTATAGTATCTGCAAAAGAGCGATTTTATACTATTTTGTCCGTGCGCGCGATGCGTCAATCCTTCTGGGAGGCGATCTGCGCGATCAGCTCTGCGCAGGTTTCGACACCGAGGACACCGCTGTTCAGGCACAGGTCATAGTTCTGCGCTTGTCCCCAGACGCGGCCGGTGTAGTTCTTGTAGTACACCTTGCGCTTCTGATCCTTTTCCGTCAGGCGCTTCTCCGGCGACTTTTCGTTCTGGCCGTAGCGCGCAACGATGCGTTCCGCGCGGCTCTTCATATCCGCGCAGATGAAGACGTGCAGGCAGTCGGTGCGGTCGCGCAGGATGTAGTCTGCGCAGCGGCCGACGATGACGCAGCGGCCGGTGTCGGCAAATTCTTCAATGATCTTTGCCTGCTCGATGTACAGCCGATCCTGCATGGAAAGGCCGGAATACTGACCGGCTGCCGCAAGGGCGAACAGAAGACTGCTCCTTGCGCTGGCGTATTCGCCGTTTTCCAGAATGAACTCCGGCGAAAAACCGCTGCGCTCCGCGACCTGATCGACCAGCGCACGGTCATAAAAACGGTAGGCGAGCTTTTCAGCGACCAATTTGCCGATGGAGTGTCCACCGCTGCCAAATTCACGGCTGATGGTGATGATGCTTTTCATGGAAATCGCCTCCTGTTTGGTTTTCTATATTATATCATATTTGCCGCCGCTGCGCAAAAAAATTTTTTCAAAAAAATCAAACGCCACGCTTCGACACAGGCGGGCAAGCTTGAAGTGGAGAAAACGACGGTTTTTCCGAAAAACGAGAAAAAAACAAAAGATTTCACGTCCGGTTTTCGGCATGATGTCGAAACAAAGCGAAGGAAAAAGCTGGAAAGCGGGCGGAAATTGTGTTTCAATGAAGAAAAGGGAGGGACGCGGAATGAGAACATACTACGGAACGCGCGAAATCCAGACCGATGCGGGCGAAACGGCGGTGCTGAGTTACTATTGCCTCAAGGAGCGAACCAACTGCTGCACGGGCTACGGCGCCGAGATCGTGATGCGGCGCGCCTCCCGCATGGAAACGGCGTCGGTGCGTCACGTGACCACGTCAAGCGATTGGATCCGTGCGCTTTTGGAGCAGCTTTACAGCACCGGTACAACGCCGAACACCCTGCGCGACGTGGTGGAGGCAAAATTAGGCAAATAACCGTGGACTTTTCGCGCTTTTTCTGGTAAAATAATACTATGCCTTTTGCGCGCCTGCGCAAAGAAAGGAGAAAAAGCTATGAAATGTCCCTACTGTGGTTATCAGGAAAGCAAGGTCGTCGACTCGCGCCATTCCGACGACAGCAGCAGCATTCGCCGCCGCAGAGAATGCCTCTCCTGCCAAAAGCGGTTTACGACCTATGAAACGGTGGAGAGCCTGCCTGTCGTGGTGGTGAAGAAGGATAACAGCCGCGAGCCGTTCGATCGCAACAAGATCCTGCGCGGCATGGTGCGCGCCTGCGAGAAGCGTCCGGTCAGCATGGCGGATCTGGAAAAGGCCGTCGGCGAGATCGAGCAGATCGTGCAGAACTCCCTCGAACGCGAGGTCAGCACCGGCAAGATCGGTGAGCTGGTCATGGAGCGCCTCAAGCCGCTCGACGAGGTGGCCTACGTCCGTTTCGCGTCGGTCTATCGCCAGTTCAAGGACATCAACAGCTTCATGCATGAGCTGAATAAGATCTTGGAGGAGAAATGAAGCGCCTGATCGTGATCCTTTCCGTGGTTCTTGCCATACTGATCGCGGTCGCTCTGTTCCTCTTCCTGCCGCGCGGCGAAAAGCCGGCGTCGCCGACGCGCGCGTCGGCGACGACCGCGCCGCGGCAGACGACGCAAGCGACCGAAGCGCCGACGACGACCAAACCGGAGGCACCGACGACCGAGGCGTCGACGGAACCGCCCACGGAGCCGCTGCCCGAAATGCTGGTGCAGGAGCCTGCGATGGTGCTTGCCGGTAAGGCGGTGGAGAGCTGGTGGATCGACGGAAGGCACTATATTGCCGCGCCTGCCTTTGCCGATGCGCTGGGCATGACGCTGGAGGCGACGCAGCCCTCCGTGCGGATGCACACCGCGCACGACACGCTTGAGGTGACGGCGGAGCGCATTACCGCGAACGGAACGTCGGTCGACGTGCAGGACGGCGTCTGTACGGTCTCCGAGCAGACCTATATTCTCTTTCAGGAGTGCGTCGAGGCGCTGGGCTACCCCACGCTCTACGACGAGGAGTACGACGTGACCTATATCACGCCTGCCGCCCGCCCCTTCGAGATCCCGCAGGGCGTTAACGTGCCTGTGCTGATGTACCATGCCGTCAACGACGATACCTCGTGGGGCAGCGCCGAGCTGATGGTCAGCCCGTCGACGCTGGAGGAGCAGCTGCAGTATCTGCTCGACAACGGCTACGATCCGATCTGGTTTGAAGACCTTGCCTATTTGGACGAGTACGACAAGCCCGTGATCCTGACCTTCGACGACGGCTATCTGGACAACTACGAGTACCTTTTCCCGCTGCTGAAGAAATATCAGGTCAAGGCGACGGTCTTCATCATTGCCGACCATATGGGCATGAGCCACAAGGCGACGCCCGAGCAGGTCAGGGAAATGGCGCAGTCCGGCGTGGTCTCGATCCAGAGCCACACCTTCACACACGAGTACCTTTCCAACCTCAGCCGCAGCGCGCAGGAGGATCAGATGCGTCTGTCCCGCCTGAAGCTGGCGCGGACGACCGGCCTGGTGCCCTATGTGCTGTGTTACCCCACGGGGATGTATAACGGCGACACGCTGGAGCTTGGCCCGCAGTATTATCTCTTCGGGATCAAGATGAACGGCGGCCTGTATAACACCTCCGACGATCCGTTCTTGGTCAACCGCTATTATGTTTCGCGCTACACGGGACTGGACACCTTTGCCGCCTATGTCGCCTCCGCCGGAACATGAAAAACCGAATAAGCAAAGCCCGCAGCCGCCAAAGCGGCTGCGGGCTTTCAGCGTGTCGAAAAACCTTTTTCGACACGCTGGGAGACTGCCAAAAAGGTTCGGA
>USIH01000109.1 GCA_900554705.1 uncultured Eubacteriales bacterium | reverse complement strand
CGTGGTCAACATTGCCTGCGGGCTGGATATACGGTGCGACCGTGTGCGCGGGTATGCGCACTGGTACAATCTCGACCTGCCGGAGACCATCGCCGTGCGGCAGAGGCTCCTGCCGGAGGAGGGCACGATCTCACAGATCGCTATGTCCGCCATGGACGATTGGGGCGCCGAGATCAGCGAAAAGGACGCGCCGGTACTGGTCATCATCGAGGGCCTGACCATGTATCTGTCGGAAACGGATGTGCGGCGTATCTTTGCCGTCATCGCCGGACGCTTTCCAAAGGCAACGGTGTTTGTCGAGACGATGAACCCCATGGTCGCAAAGCGCTTTCGGGAAAAGTCCATCGAGGGCAGCCACGCGAAGTTCACATGGGGGATCAAAAACGGTGCGGCGCTTGCCGCGCTGCTGCCGGACTTTCGATTCGTTGAAGAGCACAGTCTGGTCGAGGGCATGGCGGTGTTTCTCCCGATCTATCGGGTGCTCGGGAAGCTCCCTTCGGTTCGGAATTTTTCCAACAAAATCGTTGTCCTTACGCGCCCATAAGAGAATGCGCCGTGATAAATGCGTATCGCGGCGCATTTTGCTGTCTGGAAGTCCGACACGCGAACGCGTGCCGGCCACTGTTGTTGTTGCAAAGTGTGCGAGGGCATGGTATGATAGAAAAAAACGGAGGCCGACATGGGAAATTATTACAAACCGTGCCCAGAGTTTGACCGGTGCAACGAGCTGATCGAGCGCTACTGGGAGAGCAAACAATATGACGAGTGCTTCCGCGGGCACATGGAGCTTGCGGAAAAGGGCTACCCTCTGGCGGAGTGCCAAGTCGGTTATTTCTATCTGGAGGGACTTGGAGTCGAGAAAGACCTGCAAAAGGCATTCTATTGGACGCAGCGGGCAGCCGAACATGGCGACTGGGACGCGCAATACAATCTCGGCTCATTTTACGAAGAGGGCATCGGCGTTGCGCGCGATCCGGAAAAGGCGAAGTTCTGGTACGAGGCTGCCGCGCGGCAGGGGCACGATCTGGCGCTTGCGAAGTGCGCAGAGCGGTAACGGAGGGTGCGGCGGTTGACGAAAACCGTCGCGCTTTTTTCGAAAACGGAGGAGAGAGCTATGCTGAGAAAATGCACACGGCAGGAGTTTGAACGGTACGCGGAGGCGGTCTATGCCATTGCGCGCGATCCTGCGTGCTCCGGCTATCCCACCTACTGCGACGGGATAAAAACGAAGGAGATGTTTTTGGAGCGCGCGGAACGAGCCTTTTCGGAGGCCTCCGAGGAGCTGCTCCTTTTTACATACGAGGGCGAAGTGGAAGGCTGGATCCACTGCTACTGCCTGCCGGAGGACAGGTATCTGTCCACCGAGGGCTTTTATGTCGCGCGGCACACGGAGCAGGCGCTGCGGGAATTTCTCGCGTATGCGCAGGCGCATTATCGCGGCTTTGAACTCTATCTGGGATTTCCGGAGGACAACCGGCGCGCCGTCGATTTTCTCGAATCAAACGGCTTTGCGCTGCTGGAGAAGAGCTGCAACCACACCGCGTTTCTGCGTGCTTATGCGCCCGTGCCCGTGGAAGACGACATTGTGCGCGTCACGCGGGAGAATTTTGCCGCCTTCCGCGCGCTTCACGACGAATATGAGATGTACTGGAACGCGGACAGGCTCTACGCGGACATTGAGCACTGGGTCATCTTTGCGCGGATGCAAAACGGGGAGGCGCTGGGCAGCGTATATTATACCGCTGCGGGCGAAGGCTGGTTCGAGATTTTCGGCGCCGACCGCAGGGACGGCGCGCACGCGGCGGAGACGTTTCGGGCACTGCTGGGCAAAGCGCTGAATGCGGCGAAGGAGCAGGGAGGCCGTTATATGACGTTTTTCTGCGAACCGGAGGATCAGGCGACGGTGCAGGCGCTCGGCTTTGCGCGCGTCGGCACGTACCTGTGCTACCGGAAGCGAATGGAGTGAGAATGTCGCCCCGCAAACGACCAACCTCCGGTGCATCGGCGGTATACTGGATGCAAAAGGAGATGGTACGATGTACGGAGCCGTTATCGGCGACATTGTCGGTCATCCGAGAATCAATAACGCCTCTGCCGCAAAAAATAGGAACCGCCTGCCGGATGGCAGGCGGTTCTGAACAATTTATTTTGCCTTCGGGCCGGCTTCCGCGATATGCTTGGGCATATTCGGGTACTTCTTGGCGAAGTTCTCCTCGAACATGGCGGCGAGCTTGTTGGCCTGTGCGTCGTAGGCGTCCTTGTCAGCCCAGAGGCCGCGCGCGTCGAGCATTTCGTCGGGCACGTTCGGGCAGGAGGTCGGATAGTCGACGTTGAACACGTCGTGATGCTTAAACTCGATGCTGTCGAAGGAGCCGTTGAGGGCTGCCGTGACCATCGCGCGGGTGTAGGCCAGCTTCATGCGCTTTGCGCCGGAGGAGGCGGAGCCGCCTGCCCAACCGGTGTTGACCAGATACACCTTTGCGCCGCTCTCGCGGATGCGCTTGCCGAGCATCTCGGCATAGACCGACGGATCCATCGGCATGAACGGCTCGCCGAAGAGGGTGGAGAAGGTCGGCTGCGGCTCGGTAACGCCGCGCTCCGTGCCGGCGAGCTTGGAGGTAAAGCCGGTGACGAAGTGGTACATGGCGGCGTTCTCATCCAGACGGGAGATCGGAGGCAGGACGCCGAACGCGTCCGCCGTCAGGAAGATGACGACCTTGGGGATGCCGCCGACGCCGGGGATCGCCGCGTTGGAGATATAGTTGACGGGGTAGCCGACGCGGGTGTTCTCGGTCAGGGAGCCGTCATCGAAGTCAAATTCGCGGGTGTTGTCGTCCATGACGACGTTTTCGACCAGAGAGCCGAAACGGATGGCGTGGAAGATCTCCGGCTCGTTCTCTTCCTTGAGGTTGATGCACTTTGCATAGCAGCCGCCCTCGATGTTGAAGATGCCGTCGTCCGCCCAGCCGTGCTCGTCGTCGCCGATGAGCTTGCGGTTCGGATCGGCGGAAAGGGTGGTCTTGCCGGTGCCGGACAGGCCGAAGAAGACGGCCGTCTCGTGCGTCTCGGGATCCATATTGGCCGAGCAGTGCATCGGCAGGATGTTTTCCTTCGTCAGGACGTAGTTCATCGTGGAGAAGACGCTCTTCTTGATCTCACCGGCGTAGCGGGAGCCGCAGATGATGATCTCGTGCGCTTCGTAGTCGATGATGATCGCGGCTTCGCTGTGGATGCCCTCCACGGCGGGGTCGCACTTAAAGCCGGGCGCGCAGAACACGGTGTAATCCGGATCGCCGTAGGTCTTCAGCTCTTCCTCGGTCGGACGAATGAGGAGCTGATGGATGAAGAGGTTCTGAGAGGCCAGCTCGTTGATGATGCGGAACTTCTTGGTGTGGTTGCGGTCGGCGCCGGCAAAGCCGTCGAAGACGAAAACTTCGCGACCCTGCATATAAGCCGCCATCTTGCCCTTGATGGACGCGAACTGCTCGCGGCTGATCGGACGGTTGACCTTACCCCAAGCGATGTCGTCGTGAACGGCGGGGGTGTCGACGATGAACTTGTCGTTAGGCGAGCGGCCGGTGTATTTGCCGGTCGTGACGACCAGAGCACCGGTGTTGCTCAGCTTGCCTTCGCCGCGACGCAGCGCCGCTTCCGTCAGCTGCGCGGGGCCGAGGTTGCGATAGACGGCCTTGGGAGCCAGAATACCCATTTTTTCGATGCCATAGGTTTCCATTCTTTATACCTCCAAACCTGCCGTGAGGCAGTTATTGATAAATGATCGGCGGTGATCCAACGTCCGCCGTATACAGTATAGCATATCCATTTTCCAATTTCTATCCTATTTTTTCCCGCGTGACACGAATTTACAAATTTTTTACCAGTGCGGATTTTTCATTGCAAAGAGGGGCGTCATCCGCTATAATAAAGTTATGTAAATTACGGGGGAATGGCAAAATGGAACGCATAACGATGGCGGTGCCCTGCCTGTTTGGGCTGGAAGGATTGGTGGGCGATGAGCTGCGCCGGATGAAGATGGAAAACGTGCGCGTGGAGGATCGTCGGGTCTTCTTTGACGGCGACTTTGCCGACATGGCGCGCGCCAATCTGCGCTTGCGCATGGGCGAGCGCGTGATGATCCTTCTGGCGCGCTTCGAGGCGCTCTCCTTCGAGGCGCTCTATCAGGGCGTCAAGTCCATCGCGCTCGAGCGGTTCCTTCCGAAGGATGCCGCCTTCCCCGTCAAGGGCTACAGTCTGGACAGTCAGCTGCACAGCGTGCCGGACTGCCAGTCGATCGTGAAAAAGGCGGCGGTCGACCGCATGGCGGCGCACTACGGTCTGAGCTGGCTGCCGGAGACCGGCGCGTCCTATCAGCTCCGGTTTTCTATCATGAAAAATGTCTGCGAGGTCTTTTTGGATACCTCCGGCGTGAGCCTGCACAAGCGCGGTTGGCGCGCCGTCGGCAACGAGGCGCCTCTGCACGAGACGATGGCGGCGGCGCTGGTGACGCTCTCGCGCTATCGCGGGCGGGAATTTTTCTGGGATCCCTTCTGCGGCAGCGGAACGATCGTCATCGAGGCGGCTTTGCAGGCGCTCAACCGCGCGCCGGGCTTGGGGCGCACCTTCGCCGCCCAGCGCTGGAGCTGCGTGCCGGAGGAGGTCTGGCAGCAGGCGCGGCAGGAAGCGCGCGATCTGGAATATCGCGGGGAGTATCGCATCCTCGGCACCGACATCGACCCGAACAGCCTCTCCATTGCCATCGCCAATGCGAAAAAAGCGGGCGTTTCTCAGCAGATCCGATTCGAGGAGGCGGACGCGACGAAGCGGTCGCTTCCGTGCGACGGCGGCATTCTGGTCTGCAACCCGCCTTACGGCGAGCGGATGTTGGAGCAGCGCTCCGCGCAGCAGCTCATGCGTGCCTTCGGCCGCCATCTCCGCTTTGCCGACGGTTGGAAGAAGTACATCATCTCCTCCGAACCGGAATTTGAACACTTTTTCGGCAAGCCCGCCACGAAGAAGCGCAAGCTCTACAACGGCAGGCTCCAGTGCAACGTCTATATGTATTTTTAAGGAGTGGAAGGCATGAAGCATCTGTTTATCATCAATCCCGCAGCGGGGAAATATGACAAGACCGGCGAGTTTACTCAGCTGATCCGCGCGGCGTTTTCCAAACGGGGTATTGCCTTCGAGATCCTTGTTTCCCGCGCGCCGGGCGACTGCGCCGCCATTGCGCAGGCCGCAGCGGCGACGGGCGATCCCGTGCGCATCTATGCCTGCGGCGGCGACGGCACGCTCAACGAGGTGGCAAACGGCGTCGCGGGTTACGCGAATGCCGCCGTGACGCACTTTCCCGGCGGCTCCGGCAACGATTTTATCCGCATTTTTTCCGATCCGACGGCCTTTAAGAGCCTTGACCGCCTGCTCGACTGCGAGGTCGCGACCTTCGACATGATCCGCTGTAATCAGAGTCACTATGCCGTCAATGTCTGTTCCATGGGCTTCGACGCGCGCATCGGCACCTCCATCGGGAAATACAAGCGGCTCCCGCTCGTCTCCGGTTCGGGCGCTTACGCGCTATCTACCGGCGTCAACCTGATCAAGGGCATTCACCGCCACTATGTCGTCACGATCGACGGCGAGACCTTCGACGGGCGGCAGAGCATGATCTGCATCGCAAACGGCCGCTGGTACGGCAGCGGTTTTTATCCGCTGCCCTGCTCTGAGCCGGACGACGGCCTGCTGGATGTGTTGGTGGTAAAGGCCGTATCGCGCTTTACCGTCGCTAAGGTGATCGGCAAGTACAAGACGGGGCGCTTTGACGAGCTGCCCGAGTTGATCTCGCACTACCGCGCAAAGAAGATCACCATCGCCTGCGACACGGAAAGCGAGATCAATCTGGACGGTGAGCTGCTCATGGCGAAGACCGCCGAGTTTGAGATCCAGCCGCGCGCGCTGCGCTTTTTCTATCCGCGCGGACTGACCTACCACGCCGCGCCGAAGGAAGCCGCACGCCTCTGAGGCTCCCGAAGACGGCGCGGATCTTAACATGACGCAAAAGAGCTTTTTGGAAAGGATGTGACCGTTCTGCGGCGTATCTTTTATCGTTTTATCGTTCTGTGCCTGCTGCTTGCGGCGCTGACGTCTGCGGCCTTTGCCGCGGAGACGGAGGTCGCCTCCCTCTCCGCGCAGGTCACGGTCTCCAAGAGCGGTGCCAGCGACGTCACGGTCACGGCGAAGCTGAGCTTCGGCGAGGGCGTGATGCAGCTGAATATCCCGCTGGGGAAGGACGTTTCCAACGTCCGGCTTGCGGGCTATTCCTATAAGCTCCGCCAGCGCAGCGGCGTGACCTACCTGATTGTGACGAACGAGGCGGGCTTCACCGGCACGCAGGAGCTGACCTACAGCTACAGCCTGCCCGCATCGGTCAGCCGCTCCGGCGCGCAGCAGCGCTACCGGCTGACGCTGCCAGAGGGCGGCTGGGAGTACCGCGTGCGGTCATACGCGCTCGAGGTCGATTTTCCGGCCGAGATCA
Source organism: uncultured Eubacteriales bacterium (assembly GCA_900554705.1). Classification (GTDB taxonomy): domain Bacteria; phylum Bacillota; class Clostridia; order Oscillospirales; family Oscillospiraceae; genus JAZOXB01. The sequence continues at coordinate 927 of USIH01000109.1, read as the reverse complement.
GCGCGCGTCCGAGCTGGACGAGCGGCTGGTATGACGACGTGATCGACAATTACCTCACGATCCATACCGTCGGCACGCGCCTGACGGCGACCTCCGTCCAGCCGCTTCTGGATCACGAGGTCATCACCATGGAGCTTTCCTTCCCCGCCGGTACGTTCCGCATGAGCACACCGCCGGGGACGATGCAGCCGGTGCTGCGTGTCCTGTTTTACATCTTCGCCGCCTTGGCGGCGCTCTATTGGTTCCTTCGCCTGCGCGGCTCGGTGGGGCAGATCGCCCCGTGCCCGACCGCCGGCGCGGAGGAGACTGCCGGTGAGTGCGTCACGCGCCTCTACGGCGACCGGCCGGATCCCGCCGCGCTTCTGGCGCATTGGGGCAACCTCGGTTACCTGTGCATTCTCCGCACCTCCGGCGGACGCATCCGCTTGCAGCGGCAGATGGACATGGGAAACGAGCGCAGCGCGGCCGAGCGGCGGCTCTTTCATGCGCTGTTCCGAAGCGGCGACCGCTGCGACGTCGGCTCTGCGGCCTACCGTGCCGCGATGGAGAGCGGCTGCGCGGCGCTGCGCGCAGGCTGGATGCACCGCCTGTTCCGCAAGGACAGCGGCAATCCCCGCGTGCTCCAGCTGCTGGGGCTGCTGGGGAGCTTCTGCACCAATCTGATGGTCTTTGACCTGCTGCTGCCCTCGGGCGTGCTGCGCTGGTTCGCCCTGCCGCTGCTGGCACTGCTGGAAACGGCGGCCGCGCTGCTGGTGCAGCGGGCGTTTTGCGCGCTTGACCGGCGCGGTCATCTGCCCGTGCTCGTCGCGGGTGGCGTCGGCGCGGCGCTGCTGCTGTTCACGGGAGCCGCCGCCGGAAAGACACCGCTTGCGCTGTATGCCGTTTTGTTGCAGTTGTTCTGCGCTTGGGGCACGCGCTACGGCGGCC
>USIH01000108.1 GCA_900554705.1 uncultured Eubacteriales bacterium | reverse complement strand
GCCGACGGGCGTGAGTTGCTCGTCTTCCGAACCTTTTTGGCAGTCTGCCAGCGTGTCGAAAAAGGTTTTTCGACACGCTGTGCGCCCGCAGTCAGGATTCTGACTGCGGGCGCTTTTTATACTTCATTGGCGTAATAGACCGCGCGGAACTTGTACTTGTCGCCGCGCACAATGGTTTTGTGGATCGCGATAAGCCCGCCGTTTTCGTAGCAGAAGCGCTCCAAAAGCATACAGGGGACGCGCGGCGAGATCAGCAGTTCGCGGCGCTCCTCGTTTGTGGGCATGATGGGCGAGAGTAGCTCGTTGGCGTCGTTGATCCGCATACAGTAGTAAGCTTCAAGATAGGCATACAGGGAGTTTGTGCTCAGATAGTCGATGTCCAGATGATAGAAACGGCGCTGCGGCAGATAAGATGTTTCGATCATCAGAGGCGCGCCGGAGGCCATACGCAGCCGCGTCAGCTTGTGCCACTTTCCGTCCTGCTGCGTCGGAAGCACACTTTGCAGGTAGGCGTCGCTGCCGATGAGCGCGTAGTCCAAAATTCGGTTCGTGATCTCCACATGGTCTGCCTTCAAAGAACCGGCAAAGGAATGAAATTTGGAAAGCGGCTGAAGATACATCTGCGGCCGGACAAAGTTGCCGCTGCCCTGCAATGTGCTGATATAGCCGTTTTTTCGGAGCGTATCGAGCGCGCGGCGAACCGTGGAGCGGCTGACGTGGTACATCGCGCACAGCTCCCGCTCGGAAGGGATCGTCTTTACCTCGGAATACGCGCCGGACACGATTTGGGCATACAGCGTGTTGTACAGTTCCTGATAGAGGGGAAGTCCGCTCATACTCGATGCCTCCTTGTAAATAATAGCGTCGTCATTATAGCATATCGTTTGCCGTTCGTCAAATCGGGCGCGCCACGCGGATAAGATAATCCGCACCGCCCGTGCGAAACTGTTCAAAATCAGGCCTGTCACATACTGGTAGCATACCAGTTGATCGAGTGGTTCTGTGCTTTCTCGGATACCAGTTGAAAATTGGGTCATAATCGACTCACACTGTTGATTTTGAATGAAAACCATGTCATATTAGTCTTAGAAATCGTGAAAAATGCGAGGTGCAAAGCGAAATGTTATCATCCCTGATCCACGACGAGACCTTCTTAGAGGACGTGTCCTGCGCGAGTTGGGAGGAACTTGTTGACATTGCGGGCGGCGTTTTGGTCAAGCAAGGCTCGATCGAACCGCGCTTCTTGCAGTCCATCAAGGACACGGTCGCCGAGTTTGGCGCATACATGGTGCTCTTGGACGACATCGCCTTCTTCCACGGCAGACCGGAGGCGGGCGTCCACGAGGTCGCCATGAGTCTGGCGCTGCTGCGCGAGCCGGTCTACCTGAACGATCGGCGCATTATGGCGGCTTTTGTGTTTGCCGCCGTCGATAAGGACAGCCATGTTCAGCTTCTGACGGAGCTTTCCGAATGCCTGATGGACGAGGAGTTTCTTTCACTGCTGCGAAACCATGGAACAAAAGAACAGATCATGCGCATATTAAGGAGGAATGAAAGTTGAAGTATCGCGAGTATTACGACGTCATCCGCGAGCAGCTTGCCCGCCAGTTTGACGAAGACGGGGAGAACATCGAAAAGGCGGCGGCGCTGTGTGCGAAGTCCGTCATGGAGGGGCGGCTGATCCATGCCTTCGGCTGCGGCCACTCGCAGATGTTCTCCATGGAGGTATTCTACCGCGCGGGCGGTCTGGTACCGGTCAACGCCCTTTTGATCCCGCATCTTTCGCTCTTCCCGCTGGCAAAGCTCAGCACGATACAGGAACGTGTTGAGGGCTTCGCGGGAGAGTACCTTGCCCTACAGGACACCGATGCGCGCGACACGATGATCATCGCCTCCATTTCCGGACGCAATCCGATGGGCGTGGATATGGCGCTCGCGGCACAGAAGATTGGCATGAAGGTCGTCGCGCTGGTCTCACGGCGCTTTGCCGAGAGCACGACGCCGCGGCATTCCTGCGGCAAGAACCTGCGTGAGATAGCGGACGTGGTGATCGACATCAAGTGCGACAGCGGCGACGCCGCCCTGCGCATGGAAGGAATGCCGGACGCCTTCTGCGGGACCTCTACGGTGCTCGGCATGGCGGTGATGGAGTCCATCGTGGCGCAGACGGTCGAAAACTGCGTTAAGGCCGGTTATGTGCCGCCGGTGTATGTCAGTTCCAATCTGGATCGCGGCGACGCCATCAACGCCGAATACATTCGTCGATATTCAAAGATGATTAATTGTCTTTGATTCGAAAATAAAAAATTAGGAGTGGTGTGAAAATGCATATCGTATGTGTATGCGGACTGGGAATGGGTTCGAGTCTGATCCTGAAAATGACGGTGGACAAGGCGGCGCGCCAACTCGGCTTGGACGCCGAGATCGAGCACTGGGATGCCGGAACGGTCGGCAGCAAAAACGCCGATCTCATCGTCACCTCGCAGGATTTCGCCGAGCGCTTTGCCGGTCAGAAAAACGTGATCTTTGTCAACAACATCATCAACACGCAAGAAGTCAAAGAAAAATTGCAGACGTATCTTGAAAACAAAAACTAAAGAAAGAGGGAAAGAAAAATGGCAGTTCTAAACTTTCTGTTAGACCTTCTGAAAACGCCGACGATCGTTCTTGCGGTCGTGGCGCTGCTTGGTCTGATCGTGCAGCGTAAGAGCGCTGCCAACGTCATCAGCGGAACGGTAAAGACCGCGCTGGGCTATCTGGTGCTCTCCGCCGGTTCGAGCCTGCTTGTCACGGAGATTCTTCCGTTCGTCGGTCTGTTCCAGCAGGTGTTCCATCTGGACGGCTTTGCGACCGGCTCCGAAGTCATCGTCGGCGCGATGTCCAAGACGGTGCCGCTGATCGCCTCCACCTCCGCCATCATCATGGGCGGCGGCTTCCTGATGAATATCCTGCTCGCGCGGTTTACTCCGCTCAAGTACATCTTCCTTACGGGTCATATGATGTGGATCTCCTCCATCGCCATCTCGTTTAGCCTCTATACCGCAGGGCTTAGCGAAGCGATGATCATTGTCCTCGGCATCGTTCTGCAGGGTCTCATCCTGACGCTCCTGCCCGCGATTTCTCAGCCGCTGGTTCGCAAGACCACGGGCAGCAATGATTTCGCGATCGGCCACCTCACCACACTCGGCACCGTCTCCTCGGCCTACATCGGCGGCCTTCTGGGCAACAAGGAGAAGAGCGCGGAGGACATGAAGCTGCCGAAGGGTCTGTCCTTCTTCAAGGACACCGCGATGTCCATCTCCATCGTCATGTTCGTGTTCTATCTGATCGTCGTGATCGCCGCCGGCCCGAAGGCCGTTGCGGAATACGCCGGTGAGCAGAACTACATCGTCTACGGCATCCTGAAGGCGCTGGGCTTCACGGCCGGCATCCTCGTTCTGCTGCAAGGCGTCAGAATGCTCCTCGGTGAACTGGTTCCCGCTTTCAAGGGCATTGCGGACAAGATCGTCCCGAACGCGATCCCCGCGCTCGACGTGCCGGTTCTGTTCTCCTTTGCTCCCAACTCCCTGATGCTCGGCTTCATCTTCGCCGTGATCGGTATGCTCGTCGCAATGCTCGCAAGCTCTGCCGTCTTCGGCGTGGTGCCGCTGGTGTCCATCATCGGCGCGTTCTTCACCGGCGGCGTGGCGGGCATCTTCGGCAACGCCAGAGGCGGCCGCCGCGGCGCGATGATCTCCGGCTTTGTCTACGGCTTCGAGCTGATCTTCCTCTCCGGCTTCACTTATAAGCTCTTTGACCACTTCGCATCCGTCGGCGCCGAGGGCACCGGTCATGACTGCATCGACGCAATGGCGGTCATGGTCGCGATGAAAAATGTCTGGGTCGGCATTGCGATCATTGTGGCCGCGTTTGTGGTCGCTTCCGTGATCGCAGTTCGCCGCCAGAAGGCAAAGAAGCAGTAATCTCCTTCCGCACACCACTCCAAACCCTCAGAATTGCCGGGGACACAGTGCCTCGGCAATTCGATTTTCAAAAGTGTTTACAAACTCGCCGAATGCACCGCATATCGGCACGACACGGAGGAACATCATGTACCAAACCGAAAAAGAAATCCGAAGCCAGTTTTTTGCGCTCCGTCAGACGGTGGACTACATAACGGAAAAGCAGACCGAGATCATCGAGGCCTTTAACGACGCGGCCTCCCTGTGCGTGATCGGCTGCGGCTCCAGCTACAGCCTTGCCAAGTCGGCGGCGCTGCAATTTACGCAGCTCAATGAGATCCCTGCCTTTGCGATCGCGGCGGGAGATCTGATGGTGAATTTTCCCCAGTACGAAAAGCTGATCTGCAACGCTACGCTGCTGGTGCTCTCCCGCTCCGGCTCGACCAGCGAGGTCGTTGCGGCCGTGCGCAGATGCAGGGAGACCTACGGCAGCAAGGTCATTTCGCTCTGCGCAAAGCAGGACGCGCCGATCGAGGCACTTGCCGACCTGAATCTGGTGATCCCGTGGGCATTTGACGACGCGGTCTGCCAGACAAGGACGGTGAACAATCTCTACGTGGCCGGTCTGCTGATCGCGGCGACGGTGGCGCACAAAACGGACGAAGTAAAGACGCCCTGCCTGCCGGAGGACGAGCTTGCCGCGTTTTGCGCAGGCGTCGAGGAGCCGATGCGCCTTGCCGGTCAGGGCGACTGGACGAAGGCCGTTGTGCTGGCGGACAGTGCCGTCGGCGGACTTGCCGAGGAGGGCGCGCTCGCGTTCCGTGAGATCTGCCGCCGCGACTCGAACTATTATCATCTGCTCGACGTGCGCCACGGCCCCATCGTGCAGATCCGAAAGGACACGCTTGTGCTCGCCTTTCTCTCCGACGGCGCGTGGAAACCGCAGACGGATCTGATCGCCGATGTTGCGAAAAAGACGGAGCAGCTTTACGTGTTCTCGCGCGATCCGCGGGTGCTGGAGCTGAAAAACGGGATCCTGCTGCCCGACTGCGGCTGCGACGCGACGTCGGCGGTGTATCTGCTCTACTGCATTCAGCTACTGACGCTCAGCAACGCCGTGCATCGCGGCGTGGACCCCGACGTACCGGAGGGACTTGCCGCATGGATCCAGTTGTAAATCCGATCCAGCGCCTTCTGCGCGGCGGAGAGGCGGGGCATCCGGCGGGGATTTATTCCTGTTGCAGTGCCAATGAATATGTGCTTCGCGCGGCCATGCGGCGCGCAAAGCGGACGGGAACGATCGTTCTGATCGAGTCCACGGCCAATCAGGTCGATCAGTTCGGCGGCTACACCGGTATGAAGCCGGAGGACTTCATTGGCTTCGTGCGCGGCATCGCGGCGCAGGAGGCCTTTCCGCAGGAACGGCTCCTGCTCGGCGGAGATCATTTAGGCCCCCTGACATGGCGAAAGCTCCCCGCGCAGCAGGCGATGGAAAACGCGAAGGCGCTGGTGCGCGCCTATGTGCTGGCGGGCTATGAAAAGATCCATCTGGACACCAGTATGCGCCTCGGCGACGACCGCCGCGACATTCGCCTGCCGGACAGCGTGATCGCGCAGCGCGGCGCAACGCTCTGTCAGGTCGCGGAGGAGGCTTTTCGGGAGCGGCTTGCCCGCTGCAAGGATGCCGTGCCGCCGGTCTACGTCATCGGCAGCGAGGTGCCCGTTCCGGGCGGTGCGGAGGAAAACGAAAGCGCCGTCGCGGTGACCGCGCCGGAGGACTGTCTTGCGACGGTGCGCACCTTTCGGGAGACGTTCGACGCGTTTGGGCTTGCCGAGGCGTGGCCGCGCGTTGTTGCGCTTGTGGTGCAGCCGGGCGTGGAGTTTGCCGACAGGACGGTGCTGCCGTACGATCCGTCGGCGGCGGCCGAACTCACGGCGACGCTGCGGGAGCTGGGCGGCTTGGTATTCGAAGGTCATTCGACGGATTACCAGACGAAAGAGGCGCTGCGCAGCATGGTGCACGACGGGATCGCCATTTTGAAGGTCGGCCCAGCACTGACCTTTGCGCTCCGCGAGGCACTTTTTTCGCTGGAGCTGATTGAAAAAGAGCTTGCGCCGATGTATGATTGGAACGTGAGCGCGCTTCGCGGCGTGATGGAGCGGACGATGCTGGCCGAGCCGTCACGCTGGGACGGCTACTACCACGGAACGGAGGCCTACCGCGCCTTTGCGCGCGCGTTCAGCTATTCCGACCGCATCCGCTACTACCTGCCGCATCCGGACATTCAGGCGGCGATCGAGCGGCTGCTGCACAATCTGAGCACGGTGGAGATTCCGCACGCGCTTTTGATGCAGTATCTACCCGTGCAGTATGAGGCCGTGCGCAGCGGCGCGCTGGAAAACGAGGCGCGGGCGCTGCTTATCGACCATATCGGCGACAGGATCGACGACTACTTATATGCAATTATGAGGTGATCACGATGTATGAGCAAAAAACGACCGTAAAAAACGAGACCGGTCTGCACGCGCGACCGGCGACTGAGTTTGTAACGCTGGCTAAGACCTTCCAATCTGCCATTACGCTGCACAGGGAGGGAAGCACGCGAAAGCCCGCCAACGCCAAGTCCATCCTCCATGTGCTTGCGGAGGGATGCAGCGCGGGTTCGGAGGTGACCGTCAGCGCACAGGGCGACGATGAGCGCGAAGCGGTGGAGAAGCTGATCGCACTGATCGACGCCGGTTTCGGAGAATAGGCGCGATGGAACGCTTTGAAGCGCTGCGCAACGTCCTGTTTGATCTGGACGGGACGCTGCTGGACTCGCAGGAGGGCATTTTAAGCTGTATTGAGAAAATGCTCTGCGATATGGGCGGCCCGTATCTTGAGCGCACGGCGCTGCGCCGCTTCATTGGGCCGCCGTTTCAGCCGATGCTGCAAAGTGCGTGCGGCTATTCCGAAGAGGAGGCGCTGCGGGCGCGCACGATCTTCTGCGACTATTACGCGCGCGAAGGACTGTTTGCCGCGCAGGTCATCGCCGGTATACCGGAGCTGCTGCAATTTCTGCGCGATCGCGGGCTTCGGCTCGGCGTCGCCTCCTCAAAGCCGCAGGCGTACTGCCGAACGATGCTGGAGCATTTCGGACTTTCCGGTTACTTTTGCGTGATCGTCGGGAGCAAGGCCGACGGCAAATCGCCGGAGGACAAGGCGACGATGATCCGCTATGCGCTCGACGCGCTGGGAGGCGACGCGGCCGTGCGCGGTCGGACGCTGATGATCGGCGACCGTCACTACGATGTGGAGGGTGCGCACGCGATGGGGCTGGAGTGCATCGGCCTGAATCCCTGCGGCTTTGCCGAGGAGGGAGAGCTTGCGCAGGCAGGCGCACTCGCCGTGTTTGACTCTGCCTACGCGCTGACGGAATATTTCCGCGCGGCGCTGCCACAAGCATAAAAAATGCCCACGGGGACACCCCAATGTCAGTAAGTTAAGCTGACAAATCCTCCTACCCTCAGAAATGAGAGGGTAG
>USIH01000107.1 GCA_900554705.1 uncultured Eubacteriales bacterium | reverse complement strand
ATCAGTCCCAACCCCGCCACGGTGCTCACCAGCAGACCGTAGCGCAGACAAACGCGCATCGCCTGCTTCACACCGCCGGTGCGGCGGTGCCCGAACTCCTCCGCTGCAAGGTACATTGCGCTGGTGCGGATGCCGGACGTGCCGAGCAGGAGGGCAAACGCGCCGATCGTCCCGATCAGCTGCAAAAGCCCCAAGCCCTCCGCGCCGATGCGGTAGGAGAGAAATACGTTAAACCCGATGGAGATCAGCCGCAGCAGCAGATTCGTAGCCGTCAGCAGCAGCGCCCCGCCCAGAATGGAACTTTTCAAGCCATCACCCCGCCACAAGTATATGACGCCCGTCCGAAAAAAAGCCCCGCGATGAAAAAATCATCGCGGGTGCGGGTTATAACAGGTTATAGTAGGTTGGTCGTCCCGTTGAGCGTTGCCTCCATGAGACGTTCGTCTTCGTAGCGGAGCTTAAGGGAGAAAAACGGGACGTTCTGCTGCATCAGCCGCAGAAAGATCCGGTCGCCCTCCCATTGCGGCAGAGCGGAAAAACGCTCGATGGGGATCCATTCCAGCACCCCTTCGTCGCACTGCCGCAGCGTACCTTCAAAATCAGTTGCGTGGAACAGGTGCATATACTCGCCCTCCCACCGGTCGGAAACGAAGGTCACGATCCCGCAGTAGCGCCAGCACTTCAGCGTCAAGCCGGTCTCCTCGCGCGCCTCCCGCAGAAGGCACTCCTCGGGGCTTTCGTTTTCCTCCAGCTTTCCGCCGATCCCGATCCACTTGTCGTGATTGAGGTCGTTCTTCTTTTTTACGCGGTGCAGCAGCAGATAGCAGCCGTCGCGTTCAATGTAGCAAAGCGTTGTGTTCTTCATGTCGTTTGAAAGATCAGCTCGTCGTAGCCGGTCGCCTCGTCCCATTCGGTCTCGATGCGCCAGCCGTCCAACACGCCGATGACCAGCTCACAGGTGGTGTTTACGATGCAGCCTTCGACCAGATGGCCGCCGATCACGCCCAGATCCTCCCGCGCGAGGGAGATGTGCAGGTGGCAGCGCGCGGCGCTCACCGTGCCGAAGAGAGAGACGATCTCGCAAGGCTCCTCGATCCTGCGCACCGTGACACCGGAGGCGTCGCGGACGCGGCCGGCGGAGATGCAGCCCACGGCCGACAGCACAACGCCCGCAGCAAGGTCGTTTTCCTTCGCAAAGGCGCGAATGGACAGCAGCAGGTCGTCGCCTCGGTGCAGGCGCTTACACAGTGTCTTCATGCGCGTTCAGGATGACTTGGATCGCGTCGTGCACGTTTTCGACCACGCAGTGTGCGCTGCCCTCCGCGCGCTCGCCGTCGAGCGTCCAGTCCATGTCGGCAGGCGCCTCGATCTCAACACGCGAGCTGGAGACAAAGGTCAGCATCGGCGTGTGGTAATCCTGCGTCGTCAGCGCCAGCACGCAGTCGTTCAGCTCCAGCAGGCTGTGCGGCTTGCGGATGAGCATCAGCTCGAACAGACCGTCGTTGAGATCCACAATGTCGGAAGAGAGCGTCAGGACGCCTGCGACCGACGTGGAGTTGCTGATCGCACCGAAGATGTAGTCGTCCTCGTAAACGGCTCCGTCCGCCGTGGTAAAGCGCAGGTGCTTGCTGCGGATGGAGGCAAGCTCCTTCACACCCGCCAGCAGGTAGGCAAAGTGACCCAGCGCGTTTTTGAGGTTCTGCGGCGTGGCATAAGAGGCGCGCGTGAAGGCGCCGAAGGAAGCGACATAGGAAAAATAGCGGCCGTTGAAGCGGCCGACGTCGAGCGTGCGCGGCTTGCCGTCGACGATGTCCCGCGCGGCTTGCAGCAGGTCTTTGGAAAGGTTCAGGCTGTTTGCAAAGTCGTTGGTGCTTCCGGCGGGGATATAGGCCATCGGAACGGAAAGCTCCGCCTGCTTCAGGCCGGAGAGGACTTCGTTGAAGGTGCCGTCGCCGCCGATGCAGAGAACGACGTCAAATTCGCCGCCGCGCTGCGCTGCGCACGCCGTAGCGTCGCCGCGTGCGGCGGTCATGTAGGCCGTCACGTCGTAGCCGCCGCGGTTCAGAATGGAGATGATCTCTGCAAGCACGCGGTTTGCGCGCTTCTTCCCCGAACAGGGGTTCATGATCAAGAGCAGTTTTTTCATTTCGGCTCCTTTCACAGGTACAGGGTCAGCAACAGGACGATCGCCAGAGCGACGCCGATCAGAAGGAACAGGATCAGCTCACGGCTGCGCGGCTTGCGAATGTGGAAGGGAAGAACAAAGCAGAGCGCGGTGACTGCCGCGAGCGCGGCCAGCGCATAGCCCCAGCCGCTGTGCGCAAACATGAAGCGATAGGGGAAGATGCAGCCGTAGCGGTTGAGGCAGACGACGGCGGAAATGCAGAAATAGGTCGGGAAGATCAGCGCAGCCGAGGTGATGGGCAGGCCGGTGTAGTTCTTGCGGACGTCGTCGGAGGTCTTCTGGCGCATTTCTTCGGTGACGTTGAAATACGCAAGGCGGATCAGGCCGGCCAGCACGTAGAGCGGGGCGATCAGCCACGCATACCAGCAGCCGCGGCAGAGACTCAGAAGGATGACGGCGGGCAGAACGCCGAAGGCGACAATGTCGCTCAGGGAGTCGATCTGGATGCCGAAGGCGCGCTCTTCCGCCGTGCGGTTTTTCTTGGTGCGCGCGACCTTGCCGTCGAACATATCGCACAGGCCGCACAGCAGCAGCGCGATCGTTGCCCAGATCGGGTGCCCCGTGGTGGCCAGCGCCATGCCGAGCACGGAGGAACAAAGACTCAAATAGGTCAGAACGACCGTATAATCATAAAAGCCAATCATGCAACCCTCTCCATCGTTTTTTATTTCCTTCGATGCTTTCGCAACCTTTACATTATCGCCTGTTTTGTGCGTTTCGTCAAGTGCTGACGCGGAAAAAGCGTCAAAATTCGCCGCAGGCGTACATCAGTGCCGCGAGCGCGCACAACGGCGCGGTCTCGCACCGCAAAATGCGCTTGCCCAGCGTGCAGATCTCCAGTCCCGCCTGCTGCGCCTGCGCGACCTCCTCTTCGGTAAGCCCGCCCTCGGGGCCGGTCAGCAGCGCCGCCGTCCGGAAGGGCGCGCGCTCCACGGCCTGACGGAAGGTGTGCTCCTCTTCGTTTTCATAGAAGCAGACGGAAAGCTCCGCCTGCGCCGCGCGCTCGACGGCGGCGAGGTAGGAGGGCAGAACGACGACCTGCGGGATGCGCCCGCGGCGCGACTGCTCTGCGGCGGAGGCAGCGATGCGCTGCCAGCGCTCCAGCTTTTTTGCAAGCGATTTTTCGTCCGGACGCGAAACGCAGCGGGCGGACGGAAAGCAGACGATCTCCGCCGCGCCAAGCTCCGTCGCCTTTTGGATGACGTGCTCCAATTTATCCGCCTTTGGGAAGGAGAGGTAGATGCCGCAGCGCACCGCAGCTTCGCTTTGCGAAGGGGTGCGGTCGTGGACAACAAGCGCGATCTGCCCTGAAGAAACGTCGGAAACGGTGCAGCGGTAGTCGCAGCCCTCCGCGTCGCAGAGCGTCACTTCGTCGCCGCGCTTGAGCCGCAGCACGCGCGCGTGCGCGGCGTTTTCGCCGGTGAGCACCATGAAGTTTTCGCCGATCTCTTCCTTCGGCACAAAAAAGCGGGGCATAAAAAGACCTCCCAACGTGCAGATCACATTAGAATCCGGTAAAAAGCATTTGATAGCGGCAGGTGAAATTCCGCACGACGCCAAAATACACATTCATTGTAACAGAAGAAGAAAAAAACCGCAAGTGCGAAAAAAGGTGTTGACAAAACAGGTGATTTGAAGTACAATGATCGAGCAAATTGGATACGCGAGTGTGCTGGAATAGGTAGACAGGCACGTTTGAGGGGCGTGTGACAACCGTCGTGTGCGTTCAAGTCGCATCACTCGCACCAAGGATAAGCGATTGCTGTAGCAATCGCTTATCTTGTATTTACATTTCCGCGCCTGCTGAGCAGTAGGCGCTTTTTTGTGCCAAAGGAGGCTCGACCGTGAACAGACGTTTTGCAACGCTGGCAGCGACCCTGCTGCTGCCGCTGGCGCTGCTGTTGATGCTTGCGGCACCCACGCAGCTGTTTGATACCGCGCCGGTGCGTCCGGACGCGGAGCCTGCCGCCGCGACGCAGACGGTGCACCCCGCGACGGAACCGCCCGAAACGACGGTGACGCCCGAAACGACGCCTGCGACAGAGCCGACGCCCTCTACGCAGGAGCCGTCGCAGCCGCCCGAGACGGAGCCGCCGACGACCGAGCCGCCTGCGACCGAACCTACGCCCGAGACGACAACGCCGCCGGATACGCGCGCGAGCGTGACGGTGCCGATCCTGATGTATCACCACTTTGCCGAGGAGGGCAACGACAGCACCGTCATCACGCCGGAGAACTTCCGCGCGCAGCTGGAAGCGGCGCAGGCGGCGGGGTGGCAGGCGGTCTCCATGCTGGAGCTTTACGACTATGTTTACTACGGCTGCGCCCTGCCGGAGAAGCCCTTCTGCATCACCATCGACGACGGTTACCTGAGCAATTACACGCTTGCTTACCCGATCTTGCAGGAACTGAACATGAAGGCGACGATCTTCTGCATCGGCTCTTCCTTTGGAGCAAGCACCTACAAAGACACGCAGACGCCGATCACACCGCATTTTGATTTTGCGCAGGCGCAGGAAATGATGGATTCCGGACTGATCAGCATCCAATGTCATACATATGATATGCATCAGTGGGCGGCGCAGGAGCCGGAGGGGCAGGCGCGCACCGTAATGGCACCGCTTGCGGGCGAGACGTCAGAGGCATTTGCCGCGGCCATCGTGCAGGACATCGCGCGTTACCGCGAAATGTACAAGGGTGCGCTGGACGGCTCGCTGTATGTGCTTGCCTACCCGGGCGGCGTGTTCTCCGCGCAGACCGAACGCGTGCTGCACGAGAACGGCTTTCCTATCACCCTGAGCACGAAGGCCTCCAAGCGAAACCTGCTGGTTCGCGGGCAGCCGGAGACGCTCTATGCGCTGGGACGTCTGAACGTCACCGAGGCGCAGTCACCGCAGGACATTCTGAACTATCTTTCCAAATAACGGGGGTCGTCTGTTTTGAAACTGCTGGATCTTATCCTAACTGCCATCGCGCTGTCCATGGACGCCTTTGCGGTGTCTGTCGGAAAGGGACTTTGCGCGCCGCGTGTGCGCCTGCGCCACTGCCTGACCTGCGGCGTATATTTCGGCGGCTTTCAGGCGCTGATGCCGCTGCTGGGCTACTATCTGTGCACGTCCTTTGCCCGCTACATCACCCGCTTTGACCACTGGATCGCCTTCGTGCTGCTCGCGCTCATCGGCGCGAATATGCTCCGCGAGGCCTTTTCCGAGGAGGAAGAGAATGTGGACGCCTCCTTCGGCGTCAAGACGATGCTCGTCATGGCGGTCGCCACGAGCATCGACGCGCTGGCGACCGGCGTGACCTTTGCCATGATGGAGGGAACGAACATCTGGCTGGCGATCACCATCGTCGGCAGCACGACCTTCCTGTTTTCCGCCATTGGTGTGAAGATCGGCAGCGTGTTCGGTGCAAAATACCGTTTCGGCGCGGAGGTGCTGGGCGGCGTGATCCTGATCCTGATGGGTCTGAAGATCCTCATCGAGCACTTGGCCGGAGGCTGAGCCATGGAGCGGTGCGACATTTACGATGCCGAGCGCAGGCCGCTGGGAAAAACGAGGCCGCGCGGCGCCGTCCTTCCGCGCGGGGAATATCACTTGACCGCCTTCGTCTGGGTCTTTAATTCCGCCGGACAGGTGCTTCTGACCAGACGCGCGCCGGAGAAGAAGAGCTACCCCAACCAGTGGGCGATGACCGGCGGCGCGGTACAGGCGGGCGAGGATACACGGCAGGCGATCTGTCGGGAGCTGCGGGAGGAGACCGGCCTGCGGGCGCAGCCGGAGGCGTTTTGGAGAGCGGAGACCTTCCGCTTTGAGGACACCATCTGCGACGTATTCTTTCTGCGCATGGACGCGCCGATCGGCGCGCTCACCTTGCAGCCCGAGGAGACCAGCGAGGCGCGCTGGGTCGACAGAGCGGAGCTGGAGCGGATGATCGCGAAGCGATTGATCGCCCGTCCGGATGCGCTGCACTACGCGCAGTTCGGCGACAAGCTGGACGGATGGATAAAATAACCGCCAAGATCGGAAAAATGCCCGATCTTGGCGGATTTTTTAGCGAAAAAACCTTGACGCGGAGGAAAAAGTATGGTAAAATAATGCTCCATACTGCGAAAGTGCCGCCCTGCGGCCACCTCCACCTCTTATTCTGATTATACCACGTCCCGCGCGGAAAGACAAGAGGGGAGAATGAAAAAAGGACAACGCGTCCGCGTGTGTCACAAACGCAGCACCCGATCGTACGAAACACACCAAGAAGAAAGGCGTGAAGATAGCATATGCAAGTTAAGGATGTCATGTACGGCAAGACCGAGCGAAAGAGCTACGCCAAGTATCAGGAGATCCTCCAGATGCCGAATCTGCTGAAGATCCAGCGCGATTCCTACAACTGGTTCCTGAGCGAAGGCCTGCGCGAGGTATTCCGCGACGTCGCGTCCATCTCCGACTACACCGGCAATTTGGAGCTGTCCTTCCTGGACTATTCTCTCGACGAGAAGCCGAAGTACACGGTGGAGGAGTGCAAGGAGCGCGACGCTACCTACGCAAAGCCCATCAAAGTCCGTGTCCGCCTGCTCAATAAGCAGACGGGCGAGATCAAGGATCAGGAGATCTTCATGGGCGATTTCCCGCTCATGACCAACGGCGGCACCTTCGTCATCAACGGCGCGGAGCGCGTTATTGTCTCCCAGATCGTCCGCAGCCCCGGCGTGTACTATGACAAGACCACCGACCGCAGCATGACGAGCATCTACGCCGCAACGGTCATCCCGTATCACGGCGCATGGCTCGAGTACGAGACCGACGCAAACGACACGTTCTATGTCCGCATAGATAAAAACCGAAAGCTTCCCATCACATGGTTCCTCAAGGCCATGGGCAAGTATGACGAGTCAAGGCCGGAAACCTGGCTTTCCTGCACACCCGACCCGATCATAGGCGCGACCACCAACGAGCGCCTGAAGGAGATCTTCGGCGAGGATGAGCGCATCACCGTCACAATAGATAAGGACACCACCACCAGCCGTGACGAGTGCCTTATGGAGATCTACCGCAAGCTGCGCCCCGGCGATCCCCCCACGGTCGAAAGCGCCGAGTCCCTGCTCGACGGACTGTTCTTTGACCGCCGCCGCTACGACATTTCCAATGTCGGCCGCTATAAGTTCAATAAGAAGCTCGCTCTGCGCGGCAGAATAAACGGATTTACCCTGGCAATGCCGGTAGCCGACCCCTCCACGGGCGAGATCATCGCCGACGCGGGAGAGGTCGTGTCTCACGACGTGGTCGAAAAGATCGAC
>USIH01000106.1 GCA_900554705.1 uncultured Eubacteriales bacterium | reverse complement strand
GATCGCCTCGCCGATCACGGTCTGCACATCGATGCCGGCAGCGGCCATCGGCAGAAGGCCGACAGCGGACAGCACACTGTAGCGCCCGCCGACGTCGTCGGGCACGACGAACGTCTCCCAGCCCTCTTCATCGGCCATCTGCTTGAGCACGCCGCGGTGGGCGTCCGTCGTGGCGAAGATGTGCTTTTTGGCCTTCTCCGTGCCGTACTTTGCCTCCAGCAGACCGCGGAACATCCGGAATGCGAGCGCGGGCTCAAGTGTTGTGCCGGACTTGGACACGACGTTGATGTCAAAATCCAGATCGCCCAGCTCCTCGAGCAGGTGCATCAGCGCGTCCGGCGACAGGGAGTTTCCGGCGAAGAGGATCTTCGGGTCGCCGGGCTGCGGGTGCGGCCGCAGCAGCTCCACGGCGCCCTTTGCGCCGAGATACGACCCGCCGATGCCCACGACGACCAGCGCCTGCGCACGGCCCCGGATGCGTGAGGCGGCGGTGAGTATCTGCTTGAGCTCACCATTCTGGATGCGTCCCGGCAGGTCGAGCCAGCCGGTGAATTCCGCGCCGGCGCCCGAGTGCTCGAGCAGGGCGCGGTGCGCCCGTGCAGCGGCCGCATAATCCGGCCCCGCGGGGTCAAAAAATCCGGCAGCGCCGGAAAGGTCTACTTTGATCATAGCGATCCCTTCTCTCATAAAGGTTATCTCCAGTATACACGATAATCCGGATTTCGCAACCGTTATCTGCTGCTCACAGCGCGCGCAGCACCTGCAGCCAGAGATGTGCCGTCGTGATGCGCGCAGCGCCGTCGGGAACGATGAGCGGGACAATGGTTGTGTTCCCGTCGCTGTCGGTCACGGTCACGGTGCCGACTTGTGCACCCGGCGGCAGCGGTGCGCACAGGTCTTCATCGAGTGCAATGTCAAACTGCGGCGCTGCCGCGTCCTTGCGCACGAGGATGGTGTCTGCGCCGGAGAGCACCGGCTGCACGCTGTCGGTCTCAGCGAAGCGCACGCGCACGGGCGGGATGACGATGCCGGCCGCGATGGGGCAGTGCGCATAGTTGGCGAAGGCATAGTCGAGCAGCGTCCGCGCGTCCTGGAAGCGCGCGGCTGAGCTCTCGGCATGCAGCACGACGGCGATGTACTCCACGCCGTCACGCTCGGCGCTGGCGGATACGCAGTGCATGGCCTGCTTTGTGTAGCCGGTTTTCAGCCCGGTCGCGCCGGGGTAGCCGTGGATGAGCTTGTTGGTGTTTGCGAGCGCAAAACGCCCGTCGCGCACGGTGTCCATCCAGATGGTCGTGTAGTCGCGGATGCGCGGGTATGCCAGCAGTGCGCGCGACATGACGGCAATGTCCCGCGCGGTCGTGTAGTGCGCGGGGTCGTCGGTCAGCCCGGTGGAATTGAGAAAGTGTGTGTTTTCCATGCCGAGTGCCTGCGCGCGCTCGTTCATACGCTTGGTAAAGGCCGCCTCCGAGCCGCAGATATGCTCGGCCATGGCGACGGCGCAGTCATTGGCAGAGCTCACGGCGATGCATTTGATCATCTCGTCGACGGTCATCTGTTCTCCCTCCCTGAGCCAGATCTGGCTGCCGCCCATGGCGCACGCGTTGGCGCTGGCGGTGACCACGGTGTCCGTGGAGAGCCGGCCGCTGTCAAGCTGCTCGAAGATGAGCAGCAGCGTCATGATCTTCGTCACGCTCGCGGGGGAGAGGCGCTCGTCGGCGTTCTTCTCATAGAGCACCGTACCGGTCTCGCGCTCGATCAGGATCGCCGACGGCGCGCCGATGCTCAGCTCCTCCTCTGATGGCTGCGCGAGCGCCGCTGCGGGCGTGCACAGCAGCAGCACCGTGAGCAGCAGGGAGATCCATTGCTTCATGTTATCCGCCCCTTTCGTTGCTTTTCCATACCAGCCTATGCCGCACCGCGGCGGAAAAGCAGTCCGTGTCCCCACAATTTGCACAGCCTTTTGCACATTGCGGTGTTCAGAGCGTGTCAAGATGCGCCGCTTCCTGTCGCAAATGTGCGAAAAGCTCAGCATTACCCGCTTGACGCTTCGAGTGCATGATAGTAAAATATAGAGCGTTACTGACAGCACCGACAGGCGCCGGTAGGCGCGATGGGAGAACGATTTATGAAGCGTTTTGATCCGAAAAACAAATATTTCGGCTGGGGCCTCACGGCATTCGGCGTGATTGCGTGTTCGATCCTGTTTTTCATGCTCCTGCAGCACGGAAAATCGATCCGCGGCGCGATCGATACGCTCCTCGGCATCCTCAGTCCGATCATCTGGGGCATGGTCATCACGTACCTGCTCTGGCCGCTGGTGAAAATGTTCCAGCGCAAGCTCTTTGAGCCGCTGCTTCAGAAGATCCGGCCCAAAAAGCCTGTGAGCAAGTCGCTTGCGCGCGGCTTGTCCGTTGTTCTGGCGATCCTGGTCGCGCTGGTTTTGATTGCCGCGCTCGTCTGGCTCATCATCCCGCAGCTCTATACGAGCATTGAGAGCATCGTGCTCAACTCCCAGCAGTATTACGACACGATCACCGGCTGGATCAATCGCTTCTTTGAAAACAACCCCGAGGTGGAACAGGCGCTCCTCTCGGCGACCGGGAAAGCTTCCGACAGCCTGCTCGACTGGGCAAAGACGGCGCTGCTGCCGTCTATGGGCAAGATTGTCACGAGCCTGACGACCGGCATCTATGCCGTTTTGCGCGGCATCCTTGACGTGCTCATCGGCTTCGTTGTTGCCTGCTATGTGCTGTCGAATATGGAGCTGTTTATGGCAAAGTCAAAGATGGTGCTCTACAGCATTTTCCCTCTCCGCTCCTCCAAGCGCATCCTCAAGGCCATCCGTTTTACGGACACGGCGTTCATGAGCTTTATCAGCGGCAAGGTCATTGACTCTGCCATCATCGGTGTCATCTGCTATATCTGCTGTACGATCATGCGCATGCCGTATGTCGTGCTCGTGAGCGTGGTCGTCGGCGTGACGAACATCATCCCGGTTTTCGGCCCGTTCATCGGCGCCGTGCCGACTGCACTCATCATTCTGCTTGATTCACCGATGAAGTGCCTGATCTATGTCATCTTTATCCTCGTCCTGCAGCAGATCGACGGCAACATCATCGAAACGCGTCTGCTCGGTCAGAAGCTCGGCATCTCAGATTTCTGGGTGCTGGTCGCGGTGCTGCTCTTCGGCGGCATCTTCGGCTTCGGCGGCATGATGCTGGGCGTTCCGATCTTCACGCTTCTGTACTCCCTGATCAACGATTTTGTCAACCGCCGCCTGATGAAGCGGCGTCTTCCCACGCAGACGGAGCAGTACGAGCGCATCGTGTCGGTGGACGACCTGCCCGTCGCGCCGCCGCCCGTAAGGCAGCCGTATTCCGCCGAGCCGTCCTACGACCGCAACGCGGCGGATGACGACGCGGATTACGACGACGAGTAATCGAGGTGATCTCTTGTCTCTTTTTCTTCAGGTTTCCGATTATTTTCATGAAAACGGGGCAGAGCTTGCCCACGTGTTTTGCACGGTCTTCCGCTATCTTGCGCCGCTGCTCGGCTTCTGGATCGTCCTGCGCTGCGCCCGCCCGCTGCTGCGCTTCCGGCGCGAGCCGGAGATCTGGGCATGGCTGGTCATGCCGGACGGGAAGCAGCTTCCGGTCACGCACTGGGAAAATATCATCGGCCGCTCCTCCGGCTGCGACATCGTGGTGGATTTCCCCACCGTCTCGCGCACCCATGCCGTTCTGACCCGCTATGACGACGGCAGCTGGTCGGTCACCGACGTCGGCGGACGCGGCGCCGTCTCGGTCAACGGAGAGGCAACCGACGTCTGCGCCGTGGAATACGGCGACCGGATCTCGCTTGGCGGCGTGGAGATGATCCTTGCCCCCGTCACGGCCGAAGAGGTGCACGCGCAGAAGCAGACGCGCACCAAGCCGTCGCGCATGGCGCTGCCCGGCTTTACGCTGTTCCTTCTGGTGCTGTTTCAGCTCCTGACCGGTCTGCAATTCTGGATGACCTGTGAGGCGAAGTATGCCTCCGGCATCGTTTGCAGCTTCTTGGGGCTGATCGGTACGGAGCTGCTGCTTTTCCTGCTGCTCAAGATCATCCGCCGCAGGAGCTTTGAGGTGGAGGGCATCGCCTTCTTCCTCTCCACGCTCGGCCTGTCCGTCGTCGCTTCCTCCACGCCGGAGGATATTTATAAGCAGCTCATCTGCCTGATCGGCGGCGTCGTGATCTATCTGCTGCTCGGCTGGTCGCTGCGCGACCTGAACCGCGCGAAAAAGTTCCGCTACCTTGCCGCCGTCGGCGGCATCCTGCTGCTGCTTGCCAACCTCGTGCTCGGCAAGGAGTATAATGGCGCGCGCAACTGGATCGCTCTCGGCCCCATCAGCTTCCAGCCCTCGGAGCTGGTCAAGATCTGCTTTATCTACGTCGGCGCCTCCACGATGGATCGCATCGTGACAAAGCGCAATATGTTCAGCTTCATCGCCTACGCCGGTGTGATCTGCTGCTGTCTTGCGCTGATCAATGACTTCGGCACGGCGCTGATCTTCTTCGTCGCGCTGGTCGTCATCTGCTCGCTGCGCGCCGGCAGCTTCTCTGCCTTCGCGCTCCTTGCGACCGTCGCCTGCGCAGGCATCCTGTTCCTTCTGGCGATCGACATACCGGAGCACGTGATGCGCCGCTTCAAAACGTGGGGACACGTCTGGGACGACCCCAACGCCGGAGGCTACGATCAGGTGCGTGCCATGGTCGCCGTCGCCTCGGGCGGTCTTCTGGGCTTGGGCGCGGGCAACGGTATGTTCGACGCGATGGCAGCCGACACGGACTATGTGTTCGCCTATGTGTGCGAAGAATGGGGGCTGATCCTCGGCGTGCTTGCCGTGGTCGCCATCATCGTCCTCGGCCTGTTCGTCGTGCGCTCGTGCGCAGTCGGCCGAAGCAGCTTCTATACGATCGGCGCGTGCGCGGCTGTCGCCGTATTGATGATACAGACGATCTTCAACGTGTTCGGCACGATGGATCTGCTGCCGCTGACCGGCGTCACCTTCCCCTTCGTTTCCAACGGCGGCTCCAGTATGCTCATGTCCTGGGGCATGGTCGCCTTCATCAAAGCGGCGGACACACGGCAAGACGCGAGCTTTGTCGTAAAAACCGTCAAGGCGGAGGAGGTCGAACCATATGAATAAGCTGGCAAAACGAGCATGGTTCGCTCTGGCGCTTGCCACCATCCTGACCATTGGTCTTGCCGTGATCGTGGTGAAGTACTTTGTCGACTCGCCGAACTGGGTCACCTTCCAGAGCGCGGCCGGCGTCTATACCAACCACACGATCGACGGCGGCAAGATCTACGACCGCAGCGGCGCGCTGCTGCTTGACAACTCGCACGGCCGCACCTATCCCGACGACAGCACACTGCGCCGCGCAACGCTGCACCTGTTGGGCGACCGCGACGGCTACATCCCGAACTATCTGCTGCGCGAGTACAGCGACCGCATGGTCGGCTTTGACCGCTTTAACGGCACTTACCGCGCCGGAAGCGGCAGCGGTGAGATGCGCCTGACCGTGAGCGCCGCCGCGCAGAAGGCCGCGCTGGATGCGCTGGGCGGCAGGAAGGGCGCCGTCGGCGTGTATAACTATAAGACCGGCGACATCCTCTGCATGGTCTCCACCCCGACCTACGACCCGAACGACGTGCCGCAGTCCTTTGACGGCGAGCAATACGAGGGCGTTTTCGTCAACCGTTTTCTGCACAGCGCCTACCCGCCCGGGTCGACCTTTAAGGTCGTCACGGCCTCCGCCGCGCTCGACCTGCTCCCCGACATCGAAACGCGCACGTTCCACTGCGACGGCAGCGCCATGGTCGGCGCGGAGACGGTCATCTGCAACCGCGCGCACGGCGACATCTCGTTCGGCGAGGCGCTGGCGCAGTCCTGCAACGTGGCCTTCGCTCAGATCACCGACGAGATCGGCGCGCAGCGCATGGAAAGCTATGTGCGCTCGCTTGGTATTACCGAAAGCCTGCGCTTTGACGGCTTTGTGACCGAAAAGGGGCATTACGACCTTTCGGACGCGACGAAGTTCGAGGCGGCATGGTCGGGCGTCGGGCAGTATACCGACCAGATCAACCCCTGTCAGTATATGATGCTGATGGGCGCGATCGGCGGCGGCGGAAAGGCGGCTCTGCCGCGTCTGGTCGAGCGCGTGACCTTTAACGGAAAGACCGTCTATCACCCGAGCGTTAAAATGAGCGACCGCCTCTTCTCCTCCGACACCGCGCAGAAGCTGACGGAGTATATGCACGACGCGGCGCAGACCGTCTACGGCGGAAGCTGGACCTTCTGCGGCAAGTACGGCTGCGCAAAGTCCGGCACCGCGCAGGTCGGCGGCGGAAAATCGCCCAACGCCATGTTCGCAGGCTTCCTGAAGGATGATTCCTATCCGCTCGCCTTCTTTGTCGTCGTGGAAAACAGCGGCGGCGGCACGGAGGTCTGCACGCCGATCGTGCAGCAGGTGCTGAGCGTCTGTATCAGCGCCATGGATGCGTGAGATTTTTTCAAAAAGGTCTTGACATTCCCCGAAAGATAAAGTATGATGTCTAAGCTGCTTTGAGAAAAGCAGCAAATTGGAGAGGTGGCTGAGCTGGCCGAAGGCGCACGATTGGAAATCGTGTAGGCGTTAATAGCGTCTCAAGGGTTCGAATCCCTTCCTCTCCGCCATAAGTCCACCGTAATTTTGATAGAATTACGGTGGACTTTTTTGTTATTGTTTGATGGGCTGCATTATGGTAAAATAATTTCGACAAATCGGAATTTAACGGAGGAATAGTGATGTTGATACAGGAAGCGTGTAAGCTGTTGAAGCAGGAACTTTTGAATAATGGTTACGAATACGGATTTTATTTGAATGGTAAAATATATAAACCTGATATGACGAAAGGTGTTGATAAAGCGTTCTTTGAGCGTTTATTGACCGAATACTGCATTCAGGATCCTAAAGATACCATGAAAGCAAAGGTGGGCACATGCAATGATGCTGTTGTTTTGATGAGAGCCATTCTTGATGAGCGTGGTATTCCGAGTAAGATTTGGCTCTTGCATGATAGGCAAAAACAGAAGTACCATACTGTTTTAACATTTTATCTTGAAGGTAAAACTGTATATTTGGAACTTACTCCTCAATCCGGAAAATTGTGTTATGGAGAAGAGCTTGTTTTTGACAGTGAGGAGAGTTTTGTGGATGAATACGCGAATGATAATCGTGAAGTAATGGATGTTACTGACTCTGTTTTAATAGGCGAGCGTCCTGCTTTTTTGCTGTCGAGAATGGAATGATAAATTCCGGTTTGTCGGGACGGTTTAAACGCTTGGTTTACGCCTACAGATGTGCAGTTGGTGAAAAACTGCACCCCCTCAAATCGAGAACTGCACCCCCCTCTGAACCGAAGTTGCACCCCCTTTGAAGGTTTCTATCAAAATTACGGTTCTTTGCCAAAAGTCCACCGTAATTTTGATAGAATTACGGTGGACTTTTTCTATGCCCGAAAACC
>USIH01000105.1 GCA_900554705.1 uncultured Eubacteriales bacterium | reverse complement strand
TTTTCTTAAAAAAGTGAATCTATTTTGACGGTTACGGACTTTTTTGACAGTCTGACCCCCGCCGCCGGTGTTCCGGCGGCGGGGGTTTTTTACGGTTTTGCGCAGAATGCGTCGCGCGTGATGCGGTAGTGCCTAAAAATGCCTTCCTCACGCACGAAGGAAAAACCGACCTTTTCCAGCACGTGCTGGCTTCGGGTGTTTTTCAGCACGGTGTCGGCAAGCACCGTCTCCAAATGCAGCGTATCGAACGCGTAGACAAGCAGCAGGCGCTCTGCCTGTGTTCCGATTCCTCGGTTTTTTACCGTGTCATTTTGCAGGTGGATGGACAGTTCTGCCTGCCGTTTCTCCATGTCGATGTGCTTGAGCATGATCTCGCCGACCGGCTTTCCCTCCGTCATGACGAGGAACACCCTGCGATCGCCTGCTTGCCGATAGCGTTCGTAGCGCGCTTGCGTCACGGCGGGATCGTAGTGATACTGCGTAAATCGGTTCATGTGCATGAAAAGATCCGGATCGGGGGAAAACGACCGGTCATATTCCTGCATCAGCGCAAGCGTTATATCTTGTAAGGTGACATCCATAAAAATCCTCCTCCAAATGCTTGACTTATAAGGCTGCTTTACGTTATTGATGATACGCGGGCTTTCAGAGTATCATAGACCTTTTTGCTTCCGGCTGAGCAGCGCGACCGTCTCGACGTGGGCGCAGCGCGGGAAGAGGTCAAAGGCCTCCGCGTGCTCCAGCTGCCAGCCGTCCGCGCAGAGCAGCGCGACGTCGCGGGCAAGTGTCGCGGGGTCGCAGGAGACGTAGACAAGGCGCTGCGGCGACATACGCTCGATGGCGTCGATGACGTCGGCACTGACGCCCTTTCGCGGCGGGTCGACGATGATCACATCGGGGCGGACGCCCTCTTGTGTGAGCTTCTGTGCCGCATGCCCCGCATCGGCGCAGAAGAAGCGCGCGTTTGTGATGCCGTTGCGGCGAGCATTTTCCTCCGCGTCGGCGATGGCGGCGGCGACGACCTCAACGCCGATGGCCTGCTTTGCGCGTTTGGCGGCGCAGAGCGTGATCGTGCCGGTGCCGCAATAAAGATCGAGCACGGTCTGCGTGCCGTCGAGCTTTGCTGCCGTGAGCGCGGCATTGTAGAGCCGTTCGGCCTGATCGCGGTTGACCTGATAGAAAGAGGCGGGAGAAATGCGAAAGCGCAGGCCGCACAGGACGTCTTCAATTGCCTCCTGCCCCCAGAGCACGCGCGTGGTCGGCCCGAGGACGGTGTTGCCGCGCTTTGTGTTATAGTTGACCTGCACGGAGGCAAGTCCCGCGACCCGTTGCCGGAGCAGGGAGACCAGAAGTGCAGGCTCCGGCAGGGAAGCGCCGTTAATGACGGGGCAGACCAGAACCTGACCTGTGGCGGCGGCGCAGCGAACAAAAATGTGACGCAAAAGTCCCTTTCCGCTCGTCTCGTCATAGGCAGTGACGCCGCACTGCCGCGCCCACTGTAAAACGGCGGCGACGGCCCTGTCGGCGCAGGGCGATTGGATCAGACAGCGCTGCACGGGAATGACGCGGTGTGTCCCTTTCCGAAAAAATCCGGCGGCAAGCCCTTTTTTTGCTGTGGCGACGGGGTACTGCGCCTTGTTGCGGTAGCCCTCGCAGCTTTGCGCGCCGGTGATGGGAACCTCGGCCAGCGACTGGCCGCCGATGCGGTTCAGCGCGTCGAGCACGCGCTGCGCCTTCAGTTCCAGCTCTGCCGCGTAGGTCAGGTGCCAGAAGGTGCAGCCGCCGCAAAGCCCAGCGTGCGGGCATTTGCGGTTGACGCGGCTGGGGGATTTTGTTATAATCCGAAGGATCGAGCCGTAGGCGGCGTGCTTTCCGACGTGCGTGATGCGCAAATCGTATTCCTCGTCCGGCGCGGCATTCGGGACGAATACGGCGCAGCCGTCTACGCGGCAGACGCCAAGCCCTTCGCTGGTAAAGCCGGTGACAACGGCGCGATGGATCTCTTGCTCTTTTAGCATTTTGATTTCCTCTGTTTCACGTGAAACACGTTTTCTTGATGTGTCTATTGTATCACAGCGGAATGGATTGTACAATGGGGTGTTTTTTGTGCTTGACTATAAGAACTGTACGCTCTGCCCGCGCCGGTGCGGTGTTGACCGCACCGCGGGGGAGCGCGGCTTTTGCGCGATGCCCGCGCAGCCGGTCGCCGCGCGCGCGATGCTTCACTATGGCGAGGAGCCGCCGATCTCTGGTTCGTTCGGGACGGGAGCGGTCTTTTTCAGCGGCTGCACGCTGCGGTGCGTCTACTGCCAAAATCGGGAGATCTCTCTGGAGCGGCACGGAAAACCCTGCACAAGCGACGAGCTGCGCGAAATCTTTTTGCGCCTGATCGACGAAGGGGCGCAGTCGATCGACCTTGTAACGCCGACGCATTTTCTGCCGAGCATCCTTCCGGCGCTGACGCCCAAGCTGCCCGTTCCGGTGGTCTACAACTGCGGAGGCTACGAGCGCGTCGAGACGCTGCGGGAACTGGAGGGGCGGATCGACATCTATCTGCCCGATTTTAAGTATGCCGACCGGGCACTGGCCAAGCGATTCTCTGCCGCAGAGGATTACCCCGAGGTCGCCGAGGCTGCGCTGCGCGAAATGTACCGTCAGGTCGGAGCGCCCGTTTATGAGGACGAGCAGATGAAGCGCGGCCTGCTGGTGCGTCACCTTGTGCTGCCCGATTGCCTCGACAACAGTCTGCGCGTACTGGAGCGCTTTGCCGCGCTCTTTCCGAAGCATGACGTGCCGCTCTCTCTTATGGCGCAGTATGTTCCCGTCGGCCGGCAAGAGCCGCCGCTCGACCGCTGCCTGACGCGGGAGGAGTACGACGGCGCGGTCTCGTGGATGGAGCTTTGCGGCATCACGGAGGGCTTTGTACAGGATTTTTCCGCCGCGACGACGGAATATCTCCCGACTTTCGATGGGGCAGGAATTTAATCAAACAAATGTTTGCATTTTTGACGGCGGTGTGGTATAGTAAAAGCGGAAGGGAGGCGACGACGTGGCAAGAACCAGCGAAAAGCGGCAGGAGATATTGCGCTTTCTCACGCAATTTTCCGAAGAACACGGCTACGCGCCCTCCGTGCGCGAGATCATGCAGGCGGTCGGCCTGCGCTCGACCGCCTCGGTGCAGTACCATCTGAACGCGCTGGAGGAGCAAGGCCTCATCCGCGCGCAGGGCGGCAAGAACCGCTCCCTCTGCCCCACGCAGCCGCGCGGCATTCCCGTGCTGGGTGTGGTCACGGCGGGTCAGCCGATCCTTGCCGTGGAGAACATCGAGGGGTACCTCCCATGGAGCGGTGACGGCGAGTGCTTTGCACTTCGCGTGCGCGGCGATTCCATGATCGGCGCGGGGATCTTGGACGGCGACCGCGTGATTGTCCGACCGCAGCCGACGGCGCAGCACGGCGAGATCGTCGTTGCGCTCTTGGGCGAGGAGGCGACGGTCAAGCGCCTTTACCGCCGCGACGGGAAGATCCTGCTCCTGCCGGAAAATCCGAACTATTCCCCGATCGACGGCACGGAGGCGACCATCCTTGGCAAAGTCAAGGCCGTCTACCGCGACCTGTAGTTCGTGTATCAAAAAAGACTGTTTCACGTGAAACAGTCTTTTTTCAGCGTGTCGAAAAACCTTTTTCGGCACGCTGGGAGGCTGCCAAAAAGGTTCGGAAGACGAGCAACTCACGCCCGTCGGCGTATATAGATACGGTAGGACGTGAGTTGCGAAGTAAGTCAAAATTATTATAAATAAACAGTTTCCAACTTGAAAAGGTTCCGAAATTCTCGATGATTTGTATTGCATTCCTCCGGCCAATTTTCTTGGAAAAACTATTTTGACGGTTACGGACTTTTTTGACAGTCTGTAAAAAGACTGTTTCACGTGAAACAGTCTTTTTTCTTGCAATGCACGCAGCAGTGTGGTAGAATAATCCCTGCAAAACAGAAAAGGAGGCGACGGGATGGCTCGGATCATTGCGGTCGTCAATCAAAAGGGCGGCGTGGGCAAGACGACCACGGCGGTCAACCTGACGGCTGCGCTTGCCGCGTCGGGACGTCGGGTACTGCTGTGCGATTTTGACCCGCAGGCCAACGCCACGTCCGGCCTGGGCGTGGACAAACGTCAGGTGCGCCAGTCGGTCTACGATATGCTCATCAATGGCGCGACGCCGGAGCGCTGCGTCGTGCGGACACAGTTTGGTGACCTCATTCCCTCGGGCGCGGGGCTTGCCGGTGCGAGCGTGGAGCTGACGGGAATGGACAAACGCGAATACCAGCTCAAGTCGGCGCTGGAAAAGCTGCGCTACGCCTACGACGATATTCTCATCGATTGCCCGCCGTCGCTCGAGCTGCTGACGCTCAACGCGCTGTGCGCGGCGGATGGCATCCTCATTCCGGTGCAGTGCGAATACTACGCGCTGGAAGGCTTGAGTGACCTGATGAGCACCCTGCGCGCGATCAAACGCCGGTTAAACCCAAATCTTGAGATTTTCGGCGTGCTTTTGACAATGTTTGACGGACGCACGAATTTTTCCAATCAGGTGGCGCAGGAGGTGCGGCGGCATTTCCCGGGGAAAGTGTTTGCCGCCGTCATTCCGCGCAATGTCCGCTTGGCGGAGGCGCCCAGCCACGGGCTTCCCGTCATCGCCTACGACAGGACGTCGCGCGGGGCTGCTGCTTATCTGGCGGTCGCCGAAGAGTATATTCGAAGGGGGTAACGCACGATGGCAAAGCAAAAGGGGCTTGGACGCGGACTCGGCGCGCTGATCGACGATTTCGGCGCGCCGGAAACAGAGCGGAGCGTAACGCGCCTGCCGCTGCAAAAGATCGAACCCAATCCGGATCAGCCGCGCCGCACCTTCGACGAGGAGGAGCTGGCGGCGCTTGCGGAGTCCATTCGGGAGCACGGCATCATCCAGCCGCTGGCCGTGCGCGATCGGGGCGGTTATTATCAGATCATCGCGGGAGAGCGCCGCTGGCGCGCCGCGCGCCTTGCGGGGCTTGACGAAGTTCCGGTCATGATCGTCGATGCGGACGACCGGACGGTGATGGAGCTTGCGCTGGTGGAAAACCTCCAGCGGCAGGATCTCAACCCGATGGAAGAGGCGGAGGGCTATCGCTCTCTGATGGAGGACTACGGCCTGACGCAGGAGCAGGCGGCGCAGCGCGTCGGAAAGTCGCGGCCCGCCGTGGCAAATGCGCTGCGGCTGCTGGCGCTTCCGGAGGAGGTCGCGCAGATGGTCGTGGAGGGCACGCTTTCGGCCGGTCATGCCCGCGCCGTGCTGTCGCTTCCCGACGCGCGGACGCAAAAGACGGCGGCGCAGCGTATCTGCGCGCTGCGGCTGTCGGTGCGTCAGGCGGAGGCGATGTGCCGCCAGATGGGCAAGAAAAAGGAAGCGCCGGAGGCGCCGCCGCCCGTCGACTATATCGGCGAGTGCGAAAAGACGCTGACGCGCAAGCTCGGGCGCCGCGTGCACATCGTCAACGGCACGCGTAAGGGGCGTTTCGAGATCGAATTTTACGGACAGGACGACTTGCAGCAGGTCTATGAGCTGCTGCTGAAATAACGGAGGGACAGGCAATGCTGGACATCAAACGGATCAAGGATAACCCCGAAGCGGTCAAGGCGGGGCTGCGCGCAAAGGAAGTCAACTGCGACGCGGAGATCGACCGCATTTTGGAACTGGACGCGGCGCGCCGCGCGCTGATTCTCGAGACCGAGACGGACAAAGCGGAGCAAAACCGCGTTTCGAAGGAGATTCCCCTGAAGAAGAAGGCGGGCGAGGACGTCGCGCCGATCTTCCGGCGCATGGGCGAACTGAAGGCGCAGATCGCCGCCAACGACGCCAAGCTGACGGAGGTCGAGGCGGAGTATCGGACGCTGATGCTCTCCCTGCCCAATCTGCCCGACCCCGATCTTAAGGCTGGCGGGAAGGAAAACAACGAGCCGCTGCGCTACTACGGCGAGCCGCATCACTTTGACTTTATGCCCAAGCACCATGTAGACCTCTGTACCGACCTTGGGCTGATCGACTATGAGCGCGGCACGCGCCTTGCCGGTTCCGGCTTCTGGATCTATCGCGGCATGGGCGCGCGTCTGGAATGGGCGCTGCTGAACTACTTCATGGACTGCCACCTGCGCGACGGCTACGAGATGGTCATCCTGCCGCAT
Organism: uncultured Eubacteriales bacterium; assembly: GCA_900554705.1. Taxonomy (GTDB): domain Bacteria; phylum Bacillota; class Clostridia; order Oscillospirales; family Oscillospiraceae; genus JAZOXB01. The sequence goes on along the minus strand of USIH01000105.1, from coordinate 1,344 downwards.
ATGTTGGAGTACCAGTGCGGCGAGACGGCAGGGCAGTTCCCGAAGTTCGCCGACGAGGTCTATAAGATCGAGAACCCGACCGATGACCGTCTGCATTTCATGCTCCCGACGGCGGAGACGGCTCTGGCCAGCCTGCACCGCGGCGAGATCCTTGCCGAGAGCGACTTGCCGCATAAGCTCTTTGCCTATACGCCTTGCTTCCGCCGTGAGGCCGGATCGCATCGCGCCGACGAGCGCGGCATGGTGCGCGGACATCAGTTTAACAAGATCGAGATGTTCCAGTACACCCTGCCCGAGAAGTCCGACGAGGCCTTCGAGGAGCTGGTGGGCAAGGCGGAGGCGTTGGTCAAGGGACTGGGCTTCCACTTCCGCACGGTCAAGCTCGCAGCAGGTGACTGCTCCGCGTCCATGGCTCGAACCTATGATATTGAGATTCAGATCCCTTCCATGAACGGCTACAAGGAGGTCTCCTCCGTTTCCAACGCACGCGACTATCAGGCGCGGCGCGGCAACATCCGCTTCCGCCGCGAGGCAACGGGCAAGACGGAGTTTGTCCACACGCTCAACGGCTCCGGCTTGGCAACGAGCCGCATTTTCCCTGCCATGGTCGAGCAGAACCAGCGCGCCGACGGCTCCGTGGTCGTTCCGGAGGTGCTGCGCAAGTATCTGGGCGGTATCGAGGTCATCGAAAAGCCGTAAAAAATTGCAGCCGTGAAGCGGCAACCGCTTGCGGCTGTGTTTTGAAAAACGCAAGAAAGGAGAGAAAACATGGCAAAAAAGAAAAAAGGCGGGATCATCAAAGAGTTCAAGGAATTTGCCTTGCAGGGCAACCTGTTTGATATGGCGGTCGGCGTTCTGATCGGCGGCGTTTTTAAGGACCTGGTCAGTTCGTTTACGAACAATATCATCATGCCCTTCATTTCGATCTTCACCGGAAGCGTCGATTTTTCCGCGTGGAAGATCAAGCTGCCCTCCCTCTTTGCCGACAAGGTTGACCCCGAGACCGGCGAGGCAGTGGTAAATTACCTGAACATCGGCAACTTTATTTCCTCCATCATCACGTTCCTCATTCTTGCCGTGGTGATCTTCCTGATGATCAAGGGAATGAACACCCTGCGCGCTCGGGTAAAGAAGCTGAAGAAAGAGGAAGAAGCAGCAGCACCGCCTCCCACGCCGCCGGAGCCTTCGGCAGAGGAAAAGCTGCTGACGGAGATCCGCGACCTTCTGAAGAAGCAGTAAAACGAACCCGAAAAGCAAAAGCGCTCGCTGCAAGGCGAGCGCTTTTGCTACAGCTTGTCAAAGAACTACAAAAGCGCTCCAATTTCTGGTATAATAAAGGAAACG
>USIH01000104.1 GCA_900554705.1 uncultured Eubacteriales bacterium | reverse complement strand
TGCTAACTAAGTGACATTGATTTTGACGGTTACGGACTTTTTTGACAGTCTGATACGGGAAATTATTTCCCGTTTTTCTCCCTTTCGTCGGCCAACCGCAGCGTCGTTTCGCCGTCGCGCAGGACGGCGGCGCGCAGCGCGGCAAGATCCGGAAATTTTTTCTCGGGGCGCAGGAAGGTGCGCAGCGCCAGCCACATCCGCCTGCCGTACAAGTCGCCGGAGAAGCGGGGCAGCCACGCCTCGACGCTCGCCGCGCCGCCGTCTACGGTCGGACGGCAGCCGATGTTGACCACGGCGGGACTGTGCAGGCCGTCCACATAGGCATCCCCCGCATACACGCCGTACTTGGGCAGCAGAATATCGGGGTGCAGGCGCAGGTTCGCCGTCGGGAACCCCAGCCGACGCCCGAGCTGCTTGCCCTGAACGACCGTCCCGCTCATCAGGTGCGGGTGTCCCAGAAAGCGCGCGGCCTTCTCCGCCTGCCCCTCCTGTAGGAGGGTGCGGATGAGGGTGGAGGAGACGGTCTGTCCCTCCAGTCGGATCTCCGGAATGCAGCAAAACGTCATTCCCTCCTGCGCACAGCGCGCGCGCAGCCGGTCGGGCGTCCCCTCGCCGCCCGCACCGCAGCGGAAATCGTGCCCGCAGACCACGGCGCGCGCATGGCAGAGGCCGCGCACGGTGCAGGTGAAAAAATCCTGCCATGTTTGGCGCATTACATCGCGGTCAAAAGGCAGGATATACACCTCGTCGATCCCGTAGAGGCTGCGCATAAGCTGCGCGCGCTCTTCGGGCGTATTCAAAAGAGAAACCGGCGCGCCGGAAAGCAGCGCGTCGGGATGCGCGGCGAAGGTCAGCGCCGCGGCGCGGACGTCCATCCGGTCGGCAAGCGCGCGCGTTTTGCGCAGAAGCCCGCCGTGTCCCAGATGCACGCCGTCAAAAAAGCCGAGAGCAAGTACACAATCTTTCATACCGTTACACCGAATAAAAACTTTTCACGCACGTCATCCGGCCGTCTTCGACCGCGCCGAGCGCAAGAAATTCGCCGCTCTGCGCATAGAGACGGTAGCGCCCCGCCGCAAGCGGACAGGAAAACGGCGCGCCGTTGCGGCAGCGCGCCTCCTGACGCGGTGTCAGGGTCAGCGCGGGGCAGGCGGAAAACAGGCTGTCCGTCGGCAGAAGGAAGCGCGACGGCTCCGGATCGCTCAGCAGCGTCTCCATCGTCACGCTCTGCGACTGATCGTAGGCGCCCGCCCGCGTGCGCCGCAGCGCCGCCATACAGCCGCCGCAGCCGAGCGCCGCGCCGATGTCATGGCAGAGCGTGCGCACGTAGGTTCCCTTGGAGCAGTGTACGCGCAGGCGCGCGCGCGTTCCGTCAAAGGACAGGAGCGTCAGCTCAAAAACGGTGATCTCGCGGCTCGGCCGCTCGATCTCGCGTCCCTTGCGGGCAAGCTCATAGAGCCTCTTGCCGCCGATCTTCACGGCGGAATACATCGGCGGCGTCTGCCGCTGCGTCCCCAAGAAGCCCGCGAGCGTCTGCCGCAGCCGCGCCTCGGTGACATCGACCGGCCGCTCGGACAGGACGGCGCCCGTCGTGTCCTGCGTGTCGGTCGTCACGCCGAGCAGGAGCATGGCCTCATAGCACTTCTCCGCGTGCTCGAAAAATTCCACCGCGCGCGTGGCGCGGCCAAAGAAGACGGGCAGCACGCCGGTGGCCATCGGGTCGAGCGTGCCGCCGTGACCGGCGCGCCGCTCATGCAGCACGCCGCGCAGCTTGCTGACCACGTCCTGACTCGTCCATCCCTCCGGCTTGTCGACGATGAGGATGCCGTTTGCCATTACAGCCGGATGCCGCTGTGGCGAATGGCGCGCAGAACGGTCTTCTTCACAAGCTCGATGTCGCCGGGGATCGTCGCCGCTGCCGCGCCCTTGTGACCGCCGCCGCCGAGCTTGGCGCAGATGGCCGCCGCGTCGTAGCCGCGGGAGGTGCGGACGGAGACTCTGCCGGTTTCGCCCTCCTGACGCACCATAACGCCGATGCCGACGCCCCGAAATTCGCGTCCGAAGCCGGCCACGTCGTCAAGGTCGTCCTCCGTCAGCTCCAGCTTCTCGCGCAGCTCGGCCGGAATGACGCTGAAGGCGACCAGCCCATCGGCATAAAACTCCGTCGTCTCGATCAGGTAGGCGTTGAGCTTCATTCGCGCATGGGACTTCTGCATGAACAGGCTCTCGTTGAGCCTCTCTATGTCCGCTCCACTCTCGCAGCAGCTGGCGGCGGCGCGGTGGGTATAGGACGTGGTGTTGCCGTAGCGGAAGCAGCCGGTGTCGGTCGAAAGGGCGATATAGACCGCCTCGCCGATGCGCTTCGTGAGCGACACGCCCAGACCGAAGACGACCCGAAGGATCATCTCGCCGCAGGCGGCGGCTCCCGGATCCCAGAATCCGCGTGTTGCATAGTGCGTATTTTTGCCGTGGTGATCGATCAGCAGCTCAAACTGCCCCGCGCGGTCGGCTGCGTTGTCCGGCAGCAGTCCCTCCGTGGCGGTATCCACGGCAATGAGTGTCTCCCGATCAATGACGTAACCCGTGGTCAGCCCCTCCAGAAGCGGCCGGAACTTGGGCGTGACCTGCGGGTTTTCCAGAACGAAGGCACGCTTTCCGTAGGCGCGCAGCGCAAGGCAGAGAGCAGCGGCGGAGCCGATCGTGTCGCCGTCGGGACGGCGGTGTGTCACGATGACATAGTCGTTGTGTTCTTTCAGATAATCTACCGTTTCACGGACTGACAGTTGGATCATTTTCTACCTCCTCCGCAACGTTCAGTTTCGACAGGATGTCGAGAATGTGCGCGCCGTGGACGATGGAGTCGTCTGCCTGCCACTGCAACTCCGGCGTATAGCGAAGCTGGATGCGGCGACCCAGCTCGCGGCGCAGGTAGCCCGACGAGGACTTCAGCCCCGCGAGCGTTTCCTTGGTGTACTCCCGATCGAGCAGGGAGACGTAGACCTTCGCATAGCGCAGGTCGGGCGTCGTCTCCACGCGGGTGATCGAGAGCATGGTCTTCTGCACACGCGGATCCTTCAGCTCGCGCAGAAGCTCTGCCAGCTCACGCTGGATCTCTTCATTGATGCGTCCAATCCGATTGGATGCCATATTTTGTCCCTCCTAATCGGGTCAGCGAGGGATCTCCTCCATGACAAAGCACTCGAAGATGTCGCCCTCTTTGATGTCGTTGTATTTTTCGATGGAGATGCCGCACTCGTAGTTGGCGGCGACCTCCTTGACGGAGTCCTTGAAGCGTTGCAGCGAGCCGATGTTGCCCTCGAAGATGACGATGTTGTCCCGCAGGACACGCACCTGCGCGTCGCGGGTGATCTTGCCGTCCTTGACATAGCAGCCCGCAATGGTGCCGATGGCGGAGACCTTGTAGGTCTGGCGCACCTCGGCGTGGCCGATGATCGCCTCGCGGAACTTCGGGGCAAGCATACCCTTCATTGCCGCCTCGATCTCGTCGATGGCGTCGTAGATCACGCGATACATTCTCAGATCGACGTTGGAGCGCTGCGCGGAGGCTGCGGCTGCCGCGTCGGGTCGGACGTTGAAGCCGACGACAATGGCGTTGGCCGTGGAGGCCAGCAGAATGTCCGACTCGTTGATCGCGCCGACGGCGGCGTGGATGACGCGCACGCGCACCTCCTCGTTGGAGATCTTCTCCAGAGAGGCCTTGACCGCCTCGGCAGAGCCTTGTACGTCCGCCTTGACGATAAGGTTCAGCTCCTTCATCTCGCCCTCCTGCATCTTGGCAAAGAGGTTGTCGAGCGTGACCTTGCTCGCCTGCTTGGCAAGCGCGTCCTTCTCCGCCTGCTTGCGCTGCTCGACAAGCTGACGCGCCATGCGCTCGTCGGCAACGGCGTCAAACTCGTCGCCGGGCGTGGGCGTCTCGGCAAGGCCGGTGATCTCCACGGGGATGGACGGCCCCGCCTCGGTGATGGCGCGTCCCTTGTCGTCCGTCATGACGCGCACGCGGCCGACGGCCGTGCCGGCGATGATGAGGTCGCCCTTATGCAGCGTGCCGTTCTGCACGAGCAGCGTTGCGATCGGGCCGCGGTTTTTGTCCAGCCGCGCCTCGATGACCGTGCCTTTCGCGGCGCGGTTGGGATTGGCCTTCAGCTCCTGTAGCTCCGCCGTCATGATGACGGTCTCGAGCAGCTCGGAAATGCCTTCGCCGGTCTTGGCCGAAATGCGGCAGACCTCCGTCTCGCCGCCCCACTCGGCTGGAACCAGCTCGTGCTCGGTCAGCTGCGTGAGGATACGGTCGGGATTCGCGCCCGGCTTATCCATCTTATTGACCGCGACGATGATGGGGATCTTCGCGGCCTTGGCGTGGTTGATCGCCTCGATGGTCTGCGGCATGATGCCGTCATCGGCGGCGACGACCAGAATGGCAATATCGGTACACATGGCGCCGCGCGCACGCATGGACGTGAAGGCGGCGTGACCCGGCGTGTCCAGGAAGGTGATTGGGTGGCCGTCGATCTGCACGGTGTAGGCGCCGATGTGCTGCGTGATGCCGCCGGCTTCGCCGGAGACGACATTCGTTTTGCGCACGGCGTCGAGCAGGCTGGTCTTGCCGTGGTCGACGTGACCCATGACGACGACGACCGGACTGCGCGGCAGCAGCTCGTCCTCGGAGTCCTTGTGATCGTCGATCAGGCGCTCCTCGATCGTCACGGTCACTTCCTTTTCGACCTTGCAGCCCAGCTCCGTGGCGACGAACTCCGCCGTGTCGAAGTCGATGGTCTGGTTGATCGAGGCCATGACGCCGTTCTTGATAAGAACCTTGATAACCTCCGTGGCCGTCTTCTTCATGCGCATGGCAAGCTCGCCCACGGTGATCTCGTCGGGGATCTTGACCGTCAGCGGCGTGCGCTTGATGATCTCCAGACGCAGACGGCGCATCTTCTCCTGCTCCTCGTTGCGGCGCTTGTTGCCCATGGGCGGCTTCTTGTCCTTGCCCTTCTGCTTGGCGCCCTTGCCGCCGATGCGCTGCTTGCCGCCGGAGTAGTTCTGCTCGCGCTCGGAGACCAGATTATCCACCCGATCGTCAAAACGATCCGCGTTGACCGTGACGGCCTTGGTGTCGACCACGCGGCGCTCGCGCTTGCGCTCGGGCTGCTTGGGCTTGGCCTCCTTGGCCGCTTCCTTCGCAGGCTCCTTGCCCTCCTCGGGCTTCTCCTGCGGCTTTGCCGCGGCCTTCGGCGCTTCCTGCGGCTTTGCGGCAGCCTTGGGCGGCTGCTTGGGCGCGACCGCGAAGACCTGCGCGATGGACTCGATCTGGTGGTGCAGCGTAATGTCGTCGAACAGCGCGTTGAGCTGCTCGTCGGAGAGCGTTTGCGTGTTGTTCTTCGGCTTATCAAAATATTTTCCGACGATCTCGGCGATCTCCTTCGGCTGCATACCGAAGTCCGCCGCGATCTCCTTGATGCGGTACTTTACTAAACTCATATAAGATCCACCTCCGTTACTTTTTCCCGTGCCTGACGTTCAAACGATGTGCCTTTTCCTCCGCGCGGCGCTTTTCTACCCGTCGGACGCGTTCGTCCAGCTCCTGCAACAGCGCCGCATACTTCTCCTCGTCGCCGAGCGTGCGCACAAACGCGCGCGCAAGGCAGACATCCGTAATGGCGGCCACCGCGCAGGTGGAGATCCCCAGCGCGTCGCCCAGCTCATCGCGGGTATAGGACAGGGTCAGCACCGGCTGCGCGGTGCCTGCGGTAAAGCCCTTGACCCGCCGCACGGTGTGCCCGCCGGCATCCGACGCCAGCAGCACCAGCCGCGCGCGGCTCGCGCGCGCCGCCGCGCCCACCTGCTCCTCGCCCAGGGCGATGTTGCCGCCCTTGCGCGAAATGGAGAGCAGACCCAAGCTCTTGTCACGTTCCACCCTCGCTCGCCTCCGTTTCTTTTCGCAGGACGTCGTAGACCTCCTGCGGTATCTGTGTGTCGAAGGCACGGGAGAGCGCCTTCGAGCGGATCGCCTTTTCCAGACATTCCGTGCGGGGGCAGAGATAAGCGCCTCTGCCGTTGACCTTTCCGCTCCGGTCGGCGAGAACCTCGCCTTCCGGCGTGCGCACGATACGCATCAGCTCACGCTTCGGCTTCATCTCCCGACAGCCGAGGCACTGACGCATGGGTATCTTTTTCGGCACGTCCGCTCCCTCCTTTTCGAATGAAAAACTTATTCCTCGTCCGCCTGAGAAGCGGGCTTGATGTCGATCTTGCAGCCGGTCAGGCGGGCGGCAAGCCGCGCGTTCTGACCCTCCTTGCCGATGGCAAGGGAAAGCTGATCGTCCGGCACGATCACGCGGCAGGCCTTTTGACCGGCCAGCTGCGTTACGGAAATCACGTCAGCCGGAGACAGCGCGGAGGCGACAAAGGTGCAGATGTCGTCCGACCAGACAACGATGTCCATCTTCTCGCCCTGCAGCTCATCGACCACGGCGGCCACGCGCGCGCCGCGCGCGCCGACGCAGGCGCCGACCGGATCAATGTTCTCCTCGGTGGCGCAGACGGCAATCTTCGTGCGGGAGCCCGCCTCGCGGGCGATGGAGCGGATCTCCACCGCACCGGACTGGATCTCCGGAACCTCCAGCTCAAACAGGCGCTTGACCAGCGCCGGATGGGTGCGGCTGACCAGCACCTGCGGGCCGCGATTGCTGCGACGCACCTCCACGACATAAACACGGATGAGGTCGCCCTCCTTGAAGTGCTCGCCCGACACCTGCTCGCTTCTGCTCAGCAGCGCGTCGGTGCGATCCGTTCCCTGCCCGATGCGCACGGTCAGGTCGCCGTCCGGCTCGATGCGCAGGACGTTTCCTGTGAGGATCTCGTGCTCCTTGGAGGAGAAAGACTCGAAGATCATGCCGCGCTCGGCCTCGCGGATGCCCTGAATGATGACCTGCTTTGCCGTCTGCGCGGCGATGCGGCCGAAGCTCTTGGTCTGTATCTCGACGTTGATCAGATCGCCCGGCTGCGCGTTTTTTTCGATCTTGCGGGCGGCGTCGAGCGCGACCTCGGTCGCGGGGCTGATGACCTCGTCGACGACCTCCTTCTGGGCAAACATCTTCAGTTCCTTTTCGTTCAGCTCCACAAACACATTGTCCGTGTAGCCGTCCTTATCCTTTTTATAGGCGGCGACCAGCGCCTGCGTGATCCGCTCGACCATATAGTTGACGGGGATGCCGCGCTCGGCCTCCAGCTGCCGCAGTGCGGCAAATATCTCGGTGTTCATGCTCATTTTTTATGTTCTCCTTCTGTCAAAATTCCACACGAAGGCGCACCAGAGCGACGTCCGCCTTCCGGAAGGTATGCTCGCTGTCCGCAATGCGAACGGTCACGTCGCCGTCTTCATAGCCCGTGAGCTTCCCGACGAACTCCTTCGCCCCGTTTACGGGCTTGAAGAGCTTCACCGAGACGGAGCTGCCCATAAACTGCGCAAAGTCAGCCGGGCGCTTCAGCTGCCGTTCGAGCCCTGCCGAGCAGACCTCGAAATTGTAGCTGTCCGGCACGGGATCCTTTTCATCGAGGATC
>USIH01000103.1 GCA_900554705.1 uncultured Eubacteriales bacterium | reverse complement strand
TCCTGATCTACGGCGATGCAGTTGCCGCATACTTGACTGCTTCCGGTCAGTGAGCTAAATCCTACACGTCAGCTGCGTGGACTATGTGAAACCGCAAGCCCCCATTCAGGCTTAACCCTGAATGGGGGCTTATTTAATCGGGACGTTAAAAGACTGCCAAAAAGGTACATTCACACGGATGGCGGGCGGCTTAGTTTAGGCTGCTATCCGCGAGGAGCGTCTCGACGGCTTGCAGGAGGGCGGCGGGGAGGACGGGAGCGTCGGCGGGCTGTGCGGAAGCGGTTTGCATATCGGTTGGCTGCGCGGCGGTGGTTTGCATACCGGTGGGCTGTGCGGCGACGGCCTGCACGGCGGCGGTCTGCGCCTCTTGCAGGAGGGCAAGGTCTCGTGCGGGATCGCCGATGCGGAACAGCGGATGGCCGTGCTGTCTGCTGCCGAAAAAGTCGCCGGGGCCGCGCAGATTCAGGTCTTCCTGCGCGATCCTGAAGCCGTCGGTCGTGGTGCAGAGCGCCTTGAGGCGCGCGCGCGTTTCCGCCGCGCGGTTATCCGAGACGAGGATACAGTAGGACTGCGCGCTGCCGCGTCCGATCCGGCCGCGCAGCTGGTGCAGCTGGGACAGGCCGAAGCGGTCGGCATTTTCCACGACCATCAGCGTAGCGTTCGGAACGTCCACGCCGACCTCGATGACGGTGGTAGACACCAAAATGTCGAACGAGCCTGCGACGAAGGCCTCCATCACGGCCTCCTTGTCCTTCATTCGCCCGTGCAGGAGCGCGACGCGGAGGTTGGGAAAAACACTGCTTTGCAGCGCCTGCGCCCATTCCTCCGCCGCCTTGAGCGAGTCGGCCTCTCCCTCCTCGATGGCGGGGCAGACGATGAAGGTCTGATGCCCCTCCTGCGCCTGCTTGCGGATGAAGCCGTTGAGCCGTGTGCGGTAGCGCTCGTCGACAAGGAAGGTCTGCGCCTGCTTGCGTCCCGGGGGCAGCTCGTCGATCACGGAAACGTCCAGATCGCCGTAGAGGATCAGCGAGAGCGTGCGCGGGATGGGTGTGGCGGACATGATAAGAAGATGCGGCTGCGCGCCCTTTTTCAGCAGCGCGGCGCGCTGCTGCACGCCGAAGCGGTGCTGCTCGTCCGCGATGACCAGCCCCAGACGGGCAAACGTCGTATCCTCGGAGAGCAGCGCGTGCGTGCCGATGACAAGATCGACCGCGCCGTCGGCGATCTGTCGGCGGCATTCCTTTTTTTCGCTCGGGCGCATGGAACCGGTCAGCAGCGCACAGCTGACGCCCAGCGCGGAAAAGAGCGGCGCGAGCCGGTCGAAATGCTGCTTTGCCAGCAGCTCCGTGGGCGCCATGAGGGCGGTCTGCCGCCGGTTTTTTGCCGCGCAGTAGGCGGCGGCTGCTGCGACCATCGTCTTGCCGCAGCCCACGTCGCCCTGCACCAGACGGCTCATCGGGCGGCCGGAGGAGAGGTCTTGCAGGATCTCCCCGATCACACGCGTCTGCGCGCCGGTCAGGCGGAACGGGAGCGCCGCATAAAACGGCTCCATACGATCGGTTCGGTACATTTCGCCTGCGTGCGCGCAGCGCTGCCTGCGCACAAGGGCGAGCGCGACGGAAAAAACGAAAAACTCTTCAAAGATCAGCCGACGACGCGCCGCCTCCAGCAGCGCCTGCGTTTGCGGCGCATGGATCTGCCGCAGCGCCTGCGCGCGACCCATCAGGCCGTGCGCACGCAGGATCTCCTCCGGCAGCGTCTCCTCCGGCGCACAGCGCTCCAGTGCGGCCTGCACGGCGGAAGCGACCTGACGGTTCGTCAGGCCGGCCGTCAGCGGATAGATCGGGAGGATCCGGCGCGTCAGGTTCCCCTCGGCGTCGACAGCCTCAAAGAGCGGGTTGACCATGGAAACGCCGGTAAAATCACCGCCCAGCGTGCCGTAAAAGCAGTAAGTCTCGCCGTGCAGCAGCCGACTTGCGGTGTGCGCAGCGTTAAAAAACGTCAGGTTCAGCCGTCCCGTATCGTCCGCGACGGAGACCTTTGTCACCTCCAGCGCCCGCTGCCCCGGCTTCGGAATGCGGCTGGTGCGCGCGTCGTGAAGGACGGAGGCGACAAAGCAGGCGGGCACGCCGACCTCCAGCTCGCAGATCGGCACGATGCGGGTGCGATCCTCGTAGTCGCGCGGATAAAAGCGGATCAGATCGCCCAGACAGGTCAGCCCCAAGCGGGAAAACAGCGCCTCGCGCTTCGACCCGATGCCGGAAAGCGAACGGATGGGATCGGAAAGCGTCACTTGCGCCACCTCCCTTTCAACGAATTTCGTACTCTGATGCCGATATTATAGCCCATGCGAGACTTGTTTGCAAGAAAAAAGCAAAAGCCTGACGGGAAGCCGTCAGGCGGAAAATTTCCATATTTTGCTTACGCCATCGCGTTGTGCTTGAGCGTCATGCTGCTCTTCTTGCGCGCTGCGTTGTTCTTGTGGAGGATCCCCTTGTTCACTGCCTTGTCAACAGCGACAACGGCGGCGGTATAAGCATCGTCGGCCTGCGCCTTGTTGCCGGAAGCAACGGCGGCGTCGAACTTCTTCAGCGTCGTCTTCAGGGCGGACTTTGCAGCCTTGTTGTTCTCGTTGGCGATACGGGACAGGGAAACTCTCTTCTTCGCGGACTTAATGTTGGGCATGGATTGCACCTCCTCCGTAACGGTGAGAAACCGCGTTCTATCTCATGCAGAAATACATTATAGCGGTGGAAAGCAATAAAATCAATACCTTTTTTGATTTTTTTCGAAAAATTACGGTCGGGGTGCCGTTCGACCCGCCGATCCGCCGCCGATCGACCGCCCATCGGCAAATCTATTATAATGTAGCAGAAGGCGGCGCGCTGCGCGTCCGGTGTGCCGCGCAAAAATCGCAAAAAAGCGTTTTATGATTATGTAAACCACATATGCAGGGCAGCCGAAAAAGGTTCCACAGGTATAGATGTGCAAAAGCCTGTGCAATGTGTGTATAACTGCTGCAAATTCGAAAGGCCGAGCGCGGCGGTGGGGAAAATGCGGGCTGTATATTTTCACGGAGGCAGGAAAATATTCAGTTCCCATAAGGGCGGCTGCGTCGGATAATTCTAAATTATGTAAACCAAAACAAGCCGGAATCCGTCGAAAAAGTTCGGAAATTGCGAAACGGGCGTCGTTTCGGTCGAAGCGCGGAGAGAATGAAATCCGTTCCTTGGGAAATACTGTTGGAAAAGAGCAAAGGAAGGAACGGAAGATATGATGAGCAAGGTCGAGATCTGCGGCGTCAACACATCGCGCCTGAAGACCCTGAAAAACGACGAAATGCTGCGCCTCTTGCGAAAGACGCGCGAGGGCGACGAGGCGGCGCGACAGCAGGTGATCGAAGGGAATTTGCGCCTTGTCCTCTCCGTCATTCAGAAATTTCTGGGCAGAGGGGAGAATCCGGACGATCTGTTTCAGGTCGGCTGCGTGGGGCTGATGAAGGCAATCAACAACTTCGACGTCAGTCTGAACCTGCGCTTTTCCACCTACGGCGTGCCGATGATCGAAGGTGAGGTCAAGCGCTATCTGCGGGACAATTCCGCCATACGCGTCTCCAGAAGCCTGCGCGACACGGCCTACCGCGTCCTACAGTGCCGCGAGGCGATGGTGGCCGAGGCGGGGCGCGAGCCGACCATGGAGCAGATCGCCGCGCGGATGGCGCTGCCGCTTGAGACCGTGACGGGCGCGCTCGACGCCATCTCCGCGCCGGTGAGTCTGTATGATCCGGTCTATTCCGACGGCGGCGATCCGCTGACGGTGATGGATCAGGTGCGCGACACGAAGAACACGGACGAGCGCTGGACGGAGCGCATCGCGCTGCGCGAGGCGATCGGCGCGCTCGAGCCGCGCGAAAAGCGTATTCTTGCCCTGCGCTTTTTTGACGGCAAGACGCAGATGGAGGTCGCCTCGCAGGTCGGCATCTCGCAGGCGCAGGTATCCCGTCTGGAAAAAAGCGCCATTACGTCGCTGCGCAAGGCGATCTGCATTTCGTAGTCATGTTTTCCCCGCCTGCGGCATACGCTGTCTATAAGGTGGGTGATAGAATGTCAGTTTGTAATCGTTTTACCGGCCTGCGCTGCCGCGAGGTCATCAACGCCTGCGATGGGAACCGCTTGGGCTTTGTCTCGGACGTGGAAGTGGACGTGAACTGCGGGCGGATCGTGTCGATCATCGTCCCCGTGCCCTGCCGCTGCTTTGGTCTGTTCGGCAAGCACGAGGACTTTGTCATTCCGTGGAAATGCATCCGGCGCATCGGCGAGGATGTCATCCTTGTGGAGGGAGATCTGGACAGTTTTCGTCTGCCGCGTCCCAGAAGGACGTCTTTCTGGTAAAAAAACACGGGAAAGCAAAAGAAAATTGCAAAAAAAGTCTTGCAAAGCCGGATCGTTTGCGCTATAATAATCCGGCGCGTGAAGCGCAAGAAAACCACACGCCTCGGGATGCTCCGTCCCAGTGCCGCGCCAGCGGTGGACGGGGGAGATGATCGAGGCGGCGGTAAAAACGAAAAGGAGAACAAAAATGGCAGTCGTATCCATGAAAGCCCTGCTCGAGGCAGGCGTCCACTTCGGTCATCAGACCAGAAGATGGAACCCCAAAATGGCTCCCTACATCTACACGGAGCGCAACGGTATCTACATCATTGACCTGCAGAAGACCGTGAAGAAGATCGAGGAAGCGTACAACTTCGTGCGTGACCTTGCCGCAAACGGCGAGAACATCCTCTTTGTCGGCACCAAGAAGCAGGCGCAGGACGCCATCAAGGAAGAGGCGGAGCGCGTCGACCAGTACTATGTCAACGCCCGTTGGCTCGGCGGCATGATGACCAACTTCAAGACCATGCGCACCCGTATCGACCGTCTGGCTCAGCTGCGCAAGATGCAGGAAGACGGCACCTTCGCGATGCTCCCGAAGAAGGAAGTCATCAAGCACGAGGGCGAGATCGAAAAGCTGGAGAAGTATCTCGGCGGCGTCAAGGCCATGAAGAAGCTGCCCGGCGCTCTGTTCATCGTCGACCCGCGCAAGGAGCGCAACGCGATCGCCGAAGCTCGCAAGCTCCATATCCCCATCGTCGCTATCGTCGACACCAACTGCGACCCCGATGAGATCGACTATGTGATCCCCGGCAATGACGACGCGATCCGCGCCATCCGCCTGATCGTCGCCACCATGGCAAACGCCGTGCAGGAAGGACGTCAGGGCGAGGCCAACACCGAGGCTCCCGCTGAGGCTCCCGCCGAAACAGAGGCTGCTGCGGAATAATCATTATAAAAGCCCGCCGGAACGACGGGCTTTTTTCAAAAGATACAAGGAGGATATAATTATGGCATTTACTGCTGCTGATGTTAAGACCCTGCGCGAGATGACAAACGTCGGTATGATGGACTGCAAGAAGGCGCTCGTCGAGACCGACGGCGACATGGACAAGGCTGTGGAATGGCTCCGTGAAAAGGGTCTTGCCAAGGCTGCAAAGAAAGCCGGACGCATCGCCGCCGAGGGCATGGCTTACGCCACCGTGGAAAACGGGATCGGCGTTGCCGTCGAGGTCAACTGCGAGACCGACTTCTGCGCCAAGAGCGAGCTGTTCGTCCCGTTTGTCAAGGATATCGCCACCTGCGTCGCGCAGAACGATCCGGCCGATGTCGAGGCGCTCATGCAGTGCAAGTATCCCGGCCGTGACCTGACCGTCGCGGAGATCCTGCCGGAGAAGGTCATGTCCATCGGCGAGAACCTGCAGGTTCGCCGCTTTGTGCGCTTCCCCGAGAACACCAGCGTTTCCTATGTCCACGCCGGCGGCAAGATCGGCGTTCTGGTCAACCTGAAGGTCGGCGGCGGCATCGACGCCACGCAGATCGGCAAGGACATTGCCATGCAGATCGCTGCGCTCAACCCCCGCTTCTGGGACAAGAGCGACGTGACCGAAGACGTCATCGAGGAAGAGAAGAAGATCCTCGTCGCGCAGATGGACAACGATCCGAAGATGGCCGGTAAGCCCCAGCAGGTCAAGGAAAAGATCGCTGCCGGTAAGCTCAACAAGTTCTACGAAGAGAACTGCTTGCTCCAGCAGGCGTTTGTCAAGGACGGCTCCGTCTCCGTCGAGCAGTATATGAACGCCGCGGCCAAGGCGCTCGGCGGCACCGTCGAGTTTGTCAAGGCAGTCCGCTTTGAAAAGGGCGAGGGCATCGAGAAGAAGCAGGAAGACTTCGCTGCCGAAGTCGCTGCGCAGATGAACATGGGCAAGAACTAAACACAGAACGACAGGGTCGGCGCAATGCGCCGACCCTGTTTTTTTGTGCGCGCCGTATCGTTGGTTCCGCTGCACCCGAGGCTCCCCTGTGTAAGGGGAGCTGTCGAGCGGTAGCGAGACTGAGGGGTTGACTACCGGCAGTTGCGTATAAGAAAAAGTGCAGATGAACGCAGCAGGCTTGACAACCCCTCCGGCGCGGCTGCGCTGCGCCACCTCCCCTTACACAGGGGAGGCTTTGAGCTGCACGCCGTGTATAAGACTTCTCCCGCCCGCAGGCGCTTCATGCGCCGCAAAGCGGCACGCTTCATTTTTCATTTTTCATTCGCGGCGGCGATAGCGCCGCGCCGTGCGCTGCTTCATTTTTCACTTGCTGCGGGGAGCCTGATGCGTGCCGCCGACGATGGAGCAGTAGGCGTGATATGTCATGCGGTAGACGAGCGCGTAGAACGCCGCGAAGATCAGCACGCTGATGGCCGTGGTCAGCAGCAGGAAGCGCAGGTTGGTCACGTTAAACAGGTTCAGCAGCCGGTAGATCATCGGGAAAGCGAAGGCAAGGTGCGCGATCGCCAGTCCCAACGGCAGGAAAAACACCGTGAGCATCTGCGAATTGACGCTCCGGCGGATGTCCCGCCGCGTCATGCCAACCTTCTGCATGATGTCAAAGCGCGCCTGATCCTCATAGCCCTCGCACAACTGTTTATAGTAGACGATCAGCACGGTGGCCACCAAGAACACGATGCTCAGCACGATGCCGAGGAAGAACAGGCCGCCGAACGCGCCGTAAAACTCCGAGCGCTCCACGATGCGGTTCTCGACGCTCGACGACACGATCGTCCCTTCCATCGACAGGTCTCTGCACACCTCGCCCAGACGCTCGTAGAGCGCCCGCTGCGCGTCCTCGCCCAGATCCGCCGAGAAGGCATAGTTCCACGTGACGCGCAGGGCAAGATCGCCGCCGTCCTCCCGCGCGCCGAGCGGCGCGATCGTCTCCAGATCCGGCACGACAAGAAACAGCGTGTGGATCACATCGGCCGCCGTGCTGCCCACGGGGATCTTTTTCGCCTCGCCGACGATTTGCAGCGAGACGCCCTCCACGTTCAGCCGCTCCTGCGCATACGAGCACCGCACGCCATAGCAAAGCGCCTGCCCCGCTTGCAGCGTCCGCGTCTCGCCGGTCGCGCGGTTATAGTCCGCGAGCGGGAGGAAGCAGAGGTAACGGAGCTTTTGATAGCTCTCCAGGTTAAACTCCGACAGCGCCTGCGGCGCGCAGACTGTCAAAAAAGTCCGTAACCGTCAAAATGAATTAACTTTTTTAAGAAAAT
>USIH01000102.1 GCA_900554705.1 uncultured Eubacteriales bacterium | reverse complement strand
AGGGAGCGCGGCTTCTCGGCCGATATGCTCAATCACGTCGCCGGAAGCTTCATAGGCGGCATGCTCAAGAAGCTCAACCCCGTTGAAACGAGCGTTTCGACCTGGATAAGCAACCGCATCGTTGCGAACATTCAGGGCATCATCACCGAGGGCGTTAACATCCCCGTCACCGATGACAAGACCCTGCTCGACGCTGTAAACTACATCTATCAGAGCCACCTCGGCGGCGAGGACGACGGCAACTACCCCGTCTGGGTGCAGGCCGGCCTTGACAAGATCAAAAACGGCGAGATCCTCGATCAGCTGCTTGCCATCGTCAAGAAGTACGCCTTCGGCGACGCGGCCTCTGCCATGAAGTTTGATAACTTCTTCACGAAAGCCGTCAAAGCGAAGATAAACGACTACATTTATAAAATAGCCGACTCAATGGGCAACGACTCAAACTTCCCCTCGGATAACGACGCGCTGATCGTCTTAAACGGCGGACTGAACACAACGAACGTCAAGCTCTCGTGCGGCTCGAACACCGTCAGCGCACCGGCAATCGTCGACGGCGATGTGTGCACCGTGTTCCCGACGCGCATCATGATGCGCGAGCTCGGCGCAAGCGGCAGGACCGTTTCCGTCGATGTATCCGAAACCGGCCTCGGCACGGTGAACATTTGGGAGCGCGGCGTTTCCGCACTGTCCGCGGCTAATAAGATAAGCTTCGTCACCTCCATGGGCGCCGCCGGCTTTGACAGCAAAGACCTTGCAGGCAGCGGCGACGTGAGCGTGTGTCTCGCCTCACCCGAGCCCAACGCCGCGCAGAAGCGCGCCCTCGGCGAGAAGCTCGGCAGCGCTCAGACCTTCATCGTTTCGGCGACAGCCGGCGGCAAGGACATAAGCAAGAGCTGCACGCTCACCGTTCCCGTAAGCGGCAGCGGCTTTGCGGCAGCCTCGATAGCCGCCGACGGCACGATAAAGGCCACCGGCAGCAGCGCAAGCGGCGGCAGGCTTACCTGCACCGTTACGACCGGCGTTATGGCCGCGGTCACTCCGTTCCCGTTTACCGACGTTGCAACAGGCGCATGGTACTTCGGCGACGTGTACTACGCGTTCAATAACGCGCTGTTTGCCGGAACCTCCGCAAGCACCTTCGAGCCGGAGCTCACGATGACCCGCGCAATGCTCGTCACCGTCCTGTGGCGCATGGAGGGAAGCCCCAAGGCCGCAGCCTCATCGTTTACCGACGCCGGCGGCAGCTGGTACAGCGGCGCCGTCGACTGGGCCGCGGCAAACGGCATCGTAAAGGGCTACAGCGACAAGGTCTTCGCTCCCAACGACACCATCACGCGTGAGCAGATGGCGGCGGTGCTTTACCGCTACGCCTCCTTCAAGGGCATTGACGTCTCGGCAGCCAAGGATCTCGGCGGCTTTGCAGACTCTGCAAGCGTTTCCGCCTACGCGAAGGACGCAATGTCCTGGGCGGTTGCCGAGGGCATCATAAACGGCGCGGACGGTAAGCTCCTGCCCGCAGGCGGCGCGACCCGTGCGCAGGTCGCGGCGATACTCCACCGCTACATCGAAAACTGCCTGTTCTGAAAACCGGCGTAACTAAAAATAATCTCCGTATGCGGTGCATACGGAGATTATTTTAGACTGTCGAAAAACTATGCTGCTGAGGAAAGACATCCGCGCAGCAGGGGAGTTTGAGGGGGCAAGGCCCGCCTCAAGTTTGATTATAGCCATCAAAAATGTCTGAGCTATCAGACTTTTTGACGAGCGAAGCGAGATTTTTTGTGAAGCGTAAGCTTCACAAAAATGTGGCGTGCATATAAAGCAAAAGCCAAAGCTTTTGCTTTATATGGGCGCACTGCAAGTGCGCCCATATATATAAGCAAGCTTTCGATTACTTCTTGTCGTCGTCATCGACCACGGTGTAGTCTGCGTCGTAGTAATCCTGACCGTTGCTGTCGCCGCCTGCCTGAGCGTTGGGGTCAAAGCCCGCTCCGCCCTGAGCCGACTGCGCCGCCTGAGCTGCCTCATACATCTTGCCGAACACGTCGGTAAGCTCCTTGGTGGCGTTCTTGATGGCCGCGGTATCGGTGCCGGTCAGCGCGGTCTTGAGCGCCTGAAGCTTTGCTTCGATCTCGCTCTTGATGCCCGGATCGACCTTGTCGCCCATCTCCTCGAGGGTCTTCTCGGTCTGATAGACGATCTGATCGCCTTCGTTGCGGACATCGACCTCCTCCTTGCGCTTTGCGTCCTCGGCAGCGTACATCTCGGCGTCCTTGACGGCCTTGTCGATGTCCTCCTTGGACATGTTGGTCGAGGAGGTGATGGTGATGTGCTGCTCCTTGCCGGTGCCGAGATCCTTTGCAGAGACGTTTACGATACCGTTTGCGTCGATATCGAAGGTGACCTCGATCTGCGGAGTGCCGCGGCGAGCCGGTGCGATACCGTCGAGGTTGAAGCGGCCGAGGCTCTTATTGTACTGAGCCATCTCGCGCTCGCCCTGAAGGACGTTTATTTCAACTGCGGTCTGATTATCGGCCGCGGTGGAGAATATCTGGCTCTTCTTGGTCGGGATGGTGGTGTTGCGCTCAATGAGCTTGGTGAACACGCCGCCGAGGGTCTCAATGCCGAGGGACAGCGGGGTCACGTCGAGCAGGACAACGCCGGAGACGTCGCCGCCGAGCACGCCGCCCTGAATGGCAGCGCCCACAGCGACGCATTCGTCGGGGTTGATGCCCTTGAAGCCGTCCTTGCCGGTGATGGACTTAACGGCCTCCTGTACGGCGGGGATACGGGACGAGCCGCCCACGAGCAGGACCTTGCTGATGTCGCCGGCCTTGACGCCCGCGTCGGCCATTGCCTGACGCACCGGCGTCAGAGTTGCCTCGACCAGATGCGCCGTCAGCTCATTGAACTTCGCGCGGGTGAGCGTGACGTCCAGATGCTTCGGGCCGTTGGCGTCGGCGGTGATATAGGGCAGGTTGATGGTGCTGGAGGTCACGCCGGACAGCTCGATCTTTGCCTTCTCGGCCGCTTCCTTCAGACGCTGCATTGCCGGACGGTCGGTGGACAGGTCGATGCCCTCGCTCTTCTTGAACTCCGCGACGAGCCAATCCATGATGCACTTATCAAAATCGTCGCCGCCGAGGTGGGTGTTGCCGTTGGTGGCAAGCACTTCGATGACGCCGTCGCCGATGTCGAGGATGGACACGTCGAAGGTGCCGCCGCCGAGATCGTAGACCATGATCTTCTGCTCGGCTTCCTTATCCACGCCGTAGGCCAGCGCGGCTGCGGTCGGCTCGTTGATGATACGCTTGACCTCGAGACCGGCGATCTTGCCGGCGTCCTTGGTCGCCTGACGCTGCGCGTCGTTAAAGTAGGCGGGGACGGTGATGACCGCCTCGGTCACGCTCTGACCCAGATAGGCCTCGGCGTCCGCCTTGAGCTTTTGCAGGATCATCGCGGAGATCTCCTGCGGGGTATACTTCTTATCGTCGATGGTCACGCGGTAATCGCTGCCCATGTGGCGCTTGATCGAGGAGATGGTGCGGTCGGCGTTCGTGACGGCCTGACGCTTTGCCACCTGACCGACCATGCGCTCGCCGGTCTTGGAGAATGCCACGACCGACGGGGTCGTGCGGTTGCCCTCTGCGTTGGCGATGACGACAGGCTCGCCGCCCTCCATGACCGCCACGCAGGAATTTGTCGTACCAAGGTCAATACCAATGATCTTTCCCATAATGATTGCCTCCTATATGATGAGCTAAATTTTTACGTTGTTTAGTTTGCCACGCGCACCATCGCGCAGCGGATGACCCGATCGCCCAGCCGGAAGCCCGCTTGGAAGACCTCCGCCACGACGTTCTCGCCGAGGCTTTCGTCCTGACAGTGCATCACGGCGTTGTGCTTTTCGGGGTCGAAGGGGTCGCCGGCCGCGCCGAAGACGTGGACGTCAAGCCCCTCCAGTATTTTCAGAAGCCCGTTGCGCGTCATCTCGACGCCCTTCTTGTAGGCTTCGTCTGCCGTCTCATTTTTTAACGCGCGCTCCAGATCGTCCCAGACCGGCAGGAAGCGCTCCACCGTGTCGGCCACGGCGCTGCGGTAAATGCCGTCCTTCTCGCGCTGCGTGCGCTTGCGGAAATTATCGTATTCCGCCGCCAGACGAAGGTAACGGTCGTGCTCCTCCGCCTGCGCCTGCGCCGCCTTTTCCGCCTCGGTCGGCTCCGGCAGGGTCTCTTCCTGCGGTGCCTCCTGCGGCGTCTCCTGCGGCGCCTGCTGCTCCTGCGGCGTCTCTTTCTCTTTCTTCAAGGATCATTCCTCCTTTTTTCCTTCGGGCAGTTCCGATTTTCCGAACATCCGTCCCAGCCCTTCGGCAAAGTAGCTCAGGCGCGCGGTGATCTGCGCGTAGTCCATGCGCTGCGGCCCGACCACGCCGATCATGCCCTGCATCCCGTCGCCGATGTCAAAGCGCGTCATGACGACGGACGTGTCCTTCAGCTCCTTGGCGACGTTTTCCGGTCCGACCAAGATCTGCACGGGACTGTTCGGGTCGAGCTTGGCGGGAAGGCCGGAGATGACCTCCTCGTCCAGTGCGCCGAGCACCTCACGCGCACGGTCGAGATCCTGATATTCCGGCTGACCGAGCAGGCGGTTCTGCCCCGTGAGGTAGACCTCGCTGCGGCGGCAGCTCTCCAAAACGTGCACCGCGAAATCCACGACGATCGGCACCAGCGGCGCGGCCGCTCCGGCGCTGCGCTGCACGCGCTCGACGCGCTCGGGCGTGATCTCCTCCACGCCGAGGTCGGTCAGGCTCGCGTTGAGCACCGCCGACAGGAGCTTCAGATCTTCCTGCGTCACGGCAAGCGGCAGCTTGATGAGCTTGTTTTTCACCGTCTCGTCCGTGGTCATCACGATGAGGATGAAGCTGCCTGCCTGCGCGGGCAGCAGCTCGAACCGGCGCAGCTTCACGCATCCGGTGCGGGCGGCAAGCGCGTAGGCCGGAAGATTGGTCAGCTGAGAGACCAGCTTGCCGACCTGACTCATCGCGCGGTCAAACTCCTGCATCCGCTCCTGCATCGCCTGATTGATCGACTGCGTTTCGTCTACCGACAGGCGGTAGTCCTGCATCAGCCGGTCGATGTAAAACCGATAGCCGGAGGGGCTGGGGACGCGACCCGCGGAGGTATGCGGCTGTTCCAGAAAACCCAGATTCGTCAGCTCCGCCATCTCGTTGCGGATGGTGGCGGAGGAGAAATCCATATCGGGCAGCGCCGCAATGGTCTTGGAGCCGACGGGTTCCGCCGTGCGGATGTAGAGATCCACGATCGCTTTGAGTATTTTCTGTTTCCTCTGCGACAGCTCCATGACACAGCCTCCTTTCGCACTTGCATCACTTGAGTGTTAGCACTCCATTCCCCTGAGTGCTAATGCCACTATACAACCTTCCCCATGGTTTGTCAATAGGTTTTTGGGAAAAAATTCTGAACAATCTGTGACGCGCCAATACCTTATAAAATCGGGCAAAATAGGCGTTAGGTGGTGCGGGCAGCGCCCGCACCACGCAGACTGTCAAAAAGTCCGTAACCGTCAAAATGACTTATGCATTTTGAAGATCCGACCACAGAAGCCCAAAACAAGTAACAGCACTTTTCAATTTTCATATATTGATATTGCTTGCTTTGCAAGAATTTTGACTTACTTCGCAACTCACACCCTACCGTATCTATATACGCCGACGGGCGTGAGTTGCTCGTCTTCCGAACTTTTGTGACAGTCTGCCAGCGTGGATCAGCCCATGATCTCGTCTTCGATCGCATCGACCGCCTGCTGCGCCTTCACGCGCACAACGTTGTCGCGCGGCAGCATCAGCATCGCCGCGCCGCCGGCGAGCATCCCCAGACCCAGCGTCAGCAAAAAGCTCTTTACCTGCATGGCTCTCCCTCCCTTCCGCATTAGCTTGCCCCGCGCCCAACCAAAAATACGGAATAGCCCGACCACCCCACGCATAGGCTGTAGCACGAGAACGATAGGGGAGGCAAGCAAGTATGAGTAATCTTTACGCCGACATTTTAAGACGCACGGGCGGCGATATCTATATCGGAGTGGTCGGGCCGGTGCGGACGGGAAAATCCACGCTCATCAAGCGCATGATGCAGGAGCTGATCATTCCGAACATCACCGACATCTATCAGCGCGAGCGCGCCAAGGATGAGCTGCCGCAGAGCGGCTCGGGCAAGACGATCATGACCGCCGAGCCGAAATTCGTGCCGGAGGAGGCCGTGCAGATCTCACCCGACGGCACCACGGTGCTCTCGGTGCGCATGATCGACTCGGTGGGCTACATGGTGCCCGGTGCCATCGGCGCGACCGAGGACGGCAAGCCGCGTCTGGTCACGACGCCGTGGTTTGACGAGCGCATTCCCATGACGCAGGCGGCGGAGCTTGGCACGCAGAAGGTCATGCAGGAGCACTGCACCGTGGGCATCGTGGTGACGACCGACGGCTCGATCACCGACCTTGCGCGCGAGGACTATGTCGAGGCGGAGGAGCGCGCCATTCGCGATATGCAGGCGACGGGCAAGCCCTTCTTGGTCGTGGTCAACAGCGTCCGGCCGCAGGGCGAGGAGGCCGTCGCGCTGCGCGACCGGATCGCGCAGGACTACGGCGTGAGCGCCGTCACGGCCGACTGTCAGGGAATGCAGGACTTCGGCGAGCTGCTCACGGCGCTGCTCTACGCCTTCCCCATGCGGCAAATGCGCGTGTTTCTGCCCGCGTGGGTGCAGGCGCTGGAGTTTGACAATCCGCTCAAATGCGCCCTGTACGAAACGCTGCGCCGCGCCGCCGAGGGCATCGCGCGGCTGGCCGAGGCGGAGGTCGCGCTGCGCGAGGTCTGCGCGCTCGAACAGGTGCGCGGCTACCACATCGACCGCATCGACGCCGGAACCGGCTGCGTCACCTGCACGCTCGATTTCAGCGAAGGACTGTTCTATGACATCATCGGCCAGCGCACGGGCTTCTGCGTGGAGAACGACGGCCAGCTGCTGGCGCTGCTTTCGTCGCTTGCGGAGATGAAGAAGCAGTATGACAAGATCTCCGCCGCGCTCGACGAGGTGCGCGCCACCGGCTACGGCATCGTCATGCCCACGGTGGAGGAGCTGCACATGGAGGTGCCGGAGATCGTCAAGAAGGGCAATTCCTACGGCGTGAAGCTGCGCGCGAGCGCGCCGTCGATCCACCTGCTGCGGGCGGAGATCCAGACGGAGATCAGCCCCATGGTCGGCGACGAGCGGCAGTCGGAGGAGCTGGTGAGCTACCTGCTGGGCGAATACGAGGGCAACACGGAGAAGCTCTGGGAGAGCAATATTTTCGGCAAGTCCGTCTTCGAGCTGGTCAACGAAGGCCTGACGGGCAAGCTCCGCCGAATGCCCGACGACGCGCGCTATAAGCTCAAGGACGCCCTGACGCGCATCATCAACGAAGGCGCAAACGGCCTGATCTGCCTGCTGCTGTAACGCGCGGCGCGCGGGGCTATCGCCGCCGCGCGCAATTCATAATGCATAATTCATAATGCATAATGCATAATTCCTCATTCCGAATGAAAGAGAGGCGCCCGACGGGGGATCCGTCGGGCGCTTGCTTGTTTACTTCAGGGTCAGGTAGCGCATGAGGATGGCAGCGACCTGCGCGCGGGTGGCGTTGCTGCGCGGGTCGAGCTTACCGTCGGAGCCGC
>USIH01000101.1 GCA_900554705.1 uncultured Eubacteriales bacterium | reverse complement strand
GATCGACTTTGACGAGACCGGCTCCATCGGCAAGCGCTACCGCCGCGAGGACGAGATCGGCACGCCCTACTGCATCACCGTTGACTTCCAGACCGTGGGCGACGAGACGACGCCGGCGGACAACGCCGTGACCGTCCGCGACCGCGACACGATGGAGCAGGTGCGCCTCCCCATCGACCGCCTCAAGGACTTCCTTGCGGAGAAGCTGCGCTTTTAACGTGCCATGAAAGAGAAATTTCCGCGCCTGCGCGGTGCGCTGCGGCGCCTGCGCGCTGGCTGGCACCGGCTCGCGCCGCGTCCGCTCGGCGCGAAGGTGCGATGGAGCCTGACGGTCGGGCTGCTGCTTCTTGCGACGCTGGCGCTCTGCTTCACCTGCCTGCTGCTCGGCACGATCGACTTTTCGCAGAAGCGGATCGACTTTTACCTGAGCGACGGCTGCATCCTTGTGCTCAACGCGCTGCCGGTGTTTGTCCTTGTCGCGCTTCTCTACGCGCTGACCAACCGTGCGTGGGCGGCGTTCCTGCTCAGCGCCGTGCCGCTGCTGCTCCTGCTCTATATCAACTACTTCAAGATCGTCCTGCGCAGCGAGCCGTTTGTCGCCGACGACCTGTCGGCCGTCGGCGAGGGCGCGGGCATTATGGGGAACTACAGGATCGTCCCGCCGACGTCCATGTACCTCTGCATTGCGGGCGTCGTCGTGCTGACCGTGCTTTTGGCGCGCTACGGCCGCGGCCGCGTGCCGAAAAAGGTGTGGTACGTGCGTCCGCTCGGCGCAGCGCTCGTTCTGTGCTTGGGGCTGTTCGCGTGGAACCGGTACTATACGGACGACGACCTCTACAGCTCCACGCAGATCGCGGGCAATAACATCGGCGCCTTCAGCTACTGGCGCGACGAAGAGGCCTTCTGCACGCCGGGCTACCTCTGGTCGTTTCTGCACTCCGTGTCCGACCTGATGCCGGAAAAGCCGGAAAACTACAGCGACGAGGCTGCGCGGAAACTGCTGAGTGAGCCGGACGAGCCGATCCCGCAGGAGCAGCGGGTCGACGTCATCACCATCATGCTCGAAAGCTACTCCGACCTGTCGATCTACGACGGGCTGGAATTTACCCGCGACGCCTACGCCGACCTGCACGCGCTGCAAAGCGAGAGCTACCACGGCACGCTCCTGACCGACAGCATCGGCGGCGGCACGATCAACGCCGAGCGCTCCTATCTGACGGGCTTTACCTACGCGCAGCCCGCCTACCGGCGCGATACAAGCTCCTTTGTGCGCTACTTCAGCGCCAACGGCTACGTGACCACCGGCTCCCATCCGGGCGTCGGCTGGTTTTACAGCCGCGACTCGATCAATCGCCGCCTCGGCTTTGACAGCTATCTGTTCCAAGAGAACTACTACGCCGACCTGCACCTGACCTCCGATCAGCTCTATCGGGGCTATGCCAGCTACGCGAACGACGACACCTTCTTTGCCGACATCCTGCGGCGCTACGACCTGCGGGACACCTCCGTCCCCTATTTTTCCTTTAACATCTCCTTCCAGGGGCACAGCCCCTATCCGGACAACCGCCTGACGGGCGGCGTCTGGCTGAGCGGACAGGACGTCTCGTCGGAGGCCTACTACACGGTCAACAATTACCTGACGTCCGTGGCCTCCACCGGCAAGGAGCTTGCGGAATTTGTCGACGCTCTGCGGCAGCGGGAGGAGCCGGTCGTGCTGCTTGTCTTCGGCGACCACAAGCCGTCGCTCGGCGCGGGCTGCGCATATCTGGAGGAGTTCGGCCTGTCTGTACCCGCGGAGCGCACGCGCTTCTTCCTCTACGAAACGCCCTATCTGATCTGGGCGAACGACGCGGCCAAGGAGACGCTGGGACAGTCGTTTTCCGGCGAGGGTCGTGTCATCTCCCCGTGCTACCTGATGAGCGAGCTGTTCGACTGCTGCGGCTGGATCGGCCCCTCGTGGATCCGCTTGCAGCGGACGCTGAAGGAATCGCTCCCCGTTTTGCAGATGCACAAATTCTTCCTCAAGGACGGCCTGCTCGTTTCGCGGCAGGAGGGCGACGCGGCGCTCAACGCCTACGAGATCGCGGAGTACTATCTGCGAAGACACCTCGTCACGTATCGTTTTGACTGATTCAGGAGGGATCTCTGTGAAAAAAACATGGAAAGAACGGCTCAGGCCGCCCGAGCTTCCCACGAAGCCGCGCTGGTGGCTGACGGTCGGGCTTCTGCTGCTTTCGGCGCTGGGGCTCAACGCCCTGTGCCTGATGATCGGGACGCTGAACTTCTCCGTGCAGCGATTTGTCACCTATCTGCGCTACCCGCTGCTGCTGTGGCTCAATTTCCTTCCGGTCGTCCTGTTTGTGGCGCTGTGCTATTTTCTCACGAACCGTGCGTGGCTCGCCTTCCTTATTCCGGCGATCCCGACGCTGATCTGCGCCTTCATCAACTATTTCAAGGTCATCCTGCGCGGCGACCCGTTCATGGTCGAGGATATGTTCCTGCTGGGAGAGGGCGTCGGCTCCATGAGCCATTACCCCATCGTGCTGCCGCTCTGGTTCTTCGTCACGGTGCTGCTGCTGGTCGGCGGCGTGATCGTGCTGTGGCGCTACGCGCGCGGGCGCGTCCCCAAGAAGCTCTGGTGGGTGCGCGTGACCGGCGCCGTGCTGTGCCTTGCGCTCGGCGCGGGCGCGTGGTTCCTGTGGTATTCCGACCGCGACCTTTACCGCAGTCAGGAAAACTACGAGGCGTTTAACGAAAACAAGCTCGCGGAGGACTACGCCGCGCACGGCTTCCTCTACGCCTTCCTGCATTCCGTCTCCGACGCGCTCTTCTTCGAGCCGGAGAACTACAGCGAGGCCTATGCCGCGCAGCTGCTCTCGGCCTATGAGGACGTGCCCATACCGAACGAACAGCGCCTGAACATCGTGGTGACGATGCTCGAGAGCTTCTCCGACCTGTCGCGCCTGCCGCAGATCGAGCAGCGCCTGACGGCCGACCCCTATGCGCCGTACCATGCGCTCTTGGAGGAGTGCTACCACGGCACGCTGATCTCGGACACCATCGGCGGCGGCACGACCAACGCCGAGCGCGCGTTTTTGACCGGCTTTACGTATCCGCAGCCGCTCTTTACGGGAAATACGTCGTCCTTCGTCCGCTACTTTAACGCCAACGGCTACCATACCGCCGGCGCGCACCCGGGCGACGCGTGGTTCTACCGCCGCGGGGACGTCAACCGCCGCATCGGCTTCGGGGAATACCACTATAACGACGACCTGTACAAGGCGCTGCTCACGCCGGAGCACACCTACGATACCTATGCGGACGATGCGCTCTTCTTCGCCGAGCGCGCGCAGGCCTACGACGACTATATGTCCGGCGCGCCGGAGCAGCCCTGCTTCTTCTTTAACCTGAGCTACCAGAACCACAGCCCCTATAACGAAGAGAGCCTGGACGGAAGGGAGTACCTTTCCCATGAGGGCATCTCCGACGAAGCATACTATACCGCAAACAACTATCTTTCCTCCGTGGCGGACACCTGCCAACAGGTCTCGACCTTTGTTGACACCTTCCGCGACAATCCGGAGCCGGTGCTGCTCGTCTTCTTCGGCGACCACAAGCCGACCTTCGGCGCGGGCAATCGCTACTATGAGGAAATGGGCGTCAATGCCGAGGAGGCGAGTATGGTCGGCTGCCAGAATCTCTACAGCACCGAGTACTTCTTCTGGGCAAACGACGCGGCCAAGGAGCTGCTGGGCTTCGACTTCACCGGCGAGGGCGAGACGATTTCCCCGTGCTTCCTGATGGCGGAGCTGTTTGACTGCTGCGGCTGGGAGGGCCCTGCATGGATGCAGTACCAGCGGCAGACGCGAAAGACGCTTCCCGTGATCCACCGCGCTTCCATCTTCTCCTATCAGGGCGTGCTGACAGACGATCTTCCGGAGGATGCCCGTCGCGTCTACAATGAATTCTGCATCGTCCAGTATGACCTGCGCAACGATCTGCACAAGTACAACTTCGCGCAAAACAAATGAATTGAAAGGATTTGGTTCTTATGGAAAAACTGGAAAAACAGCTTGCCCTTCGTGCGACCGAGGCACGGCTCCTGGCGCTTGACGCGGTGCACACCGCCGCCTCCGGCCATATCGGCGGCAGCCTGTCCATCATCGACGCGCTGACCACTCTGTATTTCGGCGTGATGAACGTCGATCCGGCCAACCGGCTGGATCCCGACCGCGACCGCTTCGTCCTGTCCAAGGGTCACACGACGCCCGCGCTCTATGCGGTGCTCGCGCTGCGCGGCTTCTTCCCGAAGGGGGACATCAAGCTCTTCCGTTCCATCCGTGCGCACTACTCCGGCCACCCCGATATGCGCCACGTAAACGGCGTCGAGATGTCCACCGGTTCGCTCGGTCAGGGCCTCTCCGCGGCCGTCGGCATGGCGCTGGCGGGCAAGCTCAGCGGAAAGAGCTACCGCGTCTATGCCGCCTGCGGCGACGGCGAGATCGCCGAGGGGCAGATCTGGGAGGCTGCGATGTCCGCAGCGAAGTACCATTTGGACAACCTCTGTGCGATGGTCGACGTCAACGGCCTTCAGATCGACGGCGCAACGAAGGACGTCATGCCCTCCGAGCCGCTGGATCAGAAGTTCGAGGCCTTCGGCTGGAACGTCATCCATGTCGACGGCCACGATTATGCCGCGCTGCTTCAGGCGTTCGACGCGGCGAAGGCTTGCAAGGGCAAGCCCACCATGCTGCTGCTCAAGACCGTCAAGGGCAAGGGCGTTTCCTTCATGGAAAACAACGCCGGTTGGCACGGCAAGGCGCCGAACGACGAGCAGTACGAGCAGGCCAAGGCAGAGGTCGAAGCAAAATTAGCAGAATTGGAGGGAAAGTAATATGAAGATCGCAACACGTGCCGCCTACGGCGAGGCGCTGGTCGAGCTGGCCGAGCAGTATCCCGAGCTGGTCGTCTTTGACGCCGACCTTGCAAACGCGACGATGACCAAGGGCTTCGCGGCGAAATACCCCAACCGTTTCTTTGACATGGGCATCGCCGAGTGCAACATGACCGGCGTGGCCGCCGGCATGGCGACCTGCGGCTTTAAGCCCTTTACCAATACCTTCGCCATTTTTGCCGCCGGCAGAGCATGGGAGCAGGTGCGCAACAGCGTCGCCTATCCCCACCTGAACGTGAAGATCGTCGGCTCCCACGGCGGCTTGTCCGTCGGCGAGGACGGCGCGACGCACCAGTGCATCGAGGACTTCGCGCTCATGCGCGTCATCCCCGACATGAAGGTGCTCTGCCCCTGCGACGGCTACGAAATGAAGCTCGCCGTCAAGGCGCTGCTGGACTATGACGGCCCAGCTTATCTGCGTCTCGGCCGCGCGGCCGTCGAGACCGTGACCGACGGCATCGAGGGCTATCGCTTCGAGATGGACAAGGGCGTCACCCTTGCCGACGGCTCCGACGTGACCGTTATCGCCACCGGCATGATGGTGCAGCTTGCGCTCCGTGCGCGCGAGATGATGGCCGCGCAGGGCGTCAGCGTCCGCGTGATCGATATGCACACCATTAAGCCGCTCGACGAGGCGCTTGTACGCAAGGCTGCCGAAGAGACCGGCTGCATCGTGACCTCCGAGGAGCACAGTATCATCGGCGGTCTGGGCAGCGCAGTTGCCGAGTGCCTTGCCGAGCACCGTCCCACCGTTTTGGTGCGCCACGGTGTGAACGACGAGTTCGGCCGCAGCGGCACTGCCGCCGCCGTGCTGGAAAAGTACGGCCTGACGGCAGAGGTTCTCTGCGATAAGATCCGCGAGGCACTCAAGCGGAAATGATCCGACCCGCTCAACCAAAGGACAGGGCGCTGCTTCGCGCCCTGTTCTCTGAATTTTACGCCTCCGACGCCGTGCTGCACCCCGTGCCGGAGGCCTACCATGAGGCGGCGCTCGACGAGCTGTTCTCGCCGTGCTCCCGCCAGCGCGCGTATCTCCTGTGCCACGGGGAGACGCCCGTGGGCTACGCGCTGCTTGCCGATAAGTATTCCCACGAGGCGGGCGGCACGGAGCTGTGGCTGGAGGAGCTGTATCTGCGGCCGCAGGCGCGCGGGATGGGGCTTGGCAGCGAGTTTTTTGCCTTCCTGCGCACGTGCGGCGCGGCGCGCCTCCGCCTGGAGGTCGAGCCGGACAATCTCCGCGCCGCCGCGCTCTACCGGCGCATGGGCTTTTCGCCCCTGCCCTATGATCAGATGACCCTGATACCGGAGGAAACACGATGATCTATCTGGATAACGCCGCGACCACGCGACCCTGCGCCGCCGCCGTGCAGGCGGCCGTCGACGCGCTGACCGTCCACTGGGCAAACCCCAGCGCTCTGTACCACGAGGGTGTGGAGGCTGCGCGCCTGCTGCGCGCCTGCCGCGAGCAGGTGGCGCAGACGCTCGGCGCGCCCGCCGAACGGGTCGTTTTCACCTCCGGCGGCACCGAGAGCGACAACTGGGCGATCCTTTCCGCCGTCCGCCGCGCCCGAAAGCACCATATCATCACCACGCAGGTGGAGCACCACGCCGTGCTCCATCCCATCGAGCTGCTCGAGCAGCAGGGCTACCGCGTGACCTACCTCAAGCCGGATGCCCTCGGCAGAGTCGGCGTCGAGGCGCTGCGCGACGCGCTCACGGAGGACACCTGCCTTGTCAGCATCATGATGGTCAATAACGAGACCGGCGCGGTCATGCCCATCGAGCGCATGGCAAAGCTGACGCACCTGCGCTGCCCCGACGCGCTGTTTCATACCGACGCGGTGCAGGGCTTCTGCAAGGTGCCGTTTCGCGCCTCCACGCTCGGCGCGGATGCCATCAGCATCTCCGGCCACAAGATCCACGCCTCCAAGGGCGCCGGCGCGCTCTATCTTGCCAAGCGGCTCGCGCCGCTCCTCCTCGGCGGAGGACAAGAGAACGGGGCGCGCAGCGGCACGGAGAACCTGCCCGGCATCGCCTCCCTTGCCGCCGCCTGCGCCGCCTTCGATCGGCAGCAGATCCGCCGTCAGGAGGAGATGAAGCAGCATCTGCGCCTCCGCCTGTCCGCGCTGGAGGGCGTGACCCTGCTCGGCGCGCAGGACGCGCCGCACATCGTGAACCTCGCCGTCGCGGGCGTGCGCTCGCAGGGACTGATCAACGTCCTTCAGGACATGGGCTTCTGCGTCTCTGCCGGCTCTGCCTGTAGCAAGGGGCATCGCAGCCACGTGCTCGAGGCGATGGGCGTCGCGCCCGCGCTGATCGACGGCTCCATCCGCGTCTCGCTCAGTGCGGAGAACACCATGCGGGAGATGGACGACTTTGCCGACGCGCTGCCGCGCGCCGTCGCCGCGCTCCGGTAGCGTGCAATTTTCAAAAAATTCCTGTATAACCTCCGTGCCGCTGCGCAAACTACCCTCAGACACGGACGCGGAATTACAGGACGGCCAATCCGATTCCATAGTGCCATGTCAAGCAGACCGCGCTGGGCCAAGGCGGCTGCGAACCGTATACGGAGAAGGGGCTGTCTCACCGGTGTGAGCCAGCCCCTTCGTTGCGGCTATCGCCGCCGCGAATGAAAAATGAAGAATGAAGCGCGCCGCCTTGCGGCGCATGAAGCACCTGCGGGCGTGAGGAATTGACAACATGGTGTGCACCCCAAAGCTCCCTCGTCAGAGGGAGCTTTGGGTGCGGCGCGATGTAGAAATTGCAGCAAAACGGCTTGTGCTTCCTGCTTTATACTTCGGCATTCGTGAATACGCAAAGGCTCCTGACGGGTGATCCGTCAGGAGCCTTGGTTGTTTACGGGTCAGTTGTTTACTTCAGGGTCAGGTAGCGCATGAGGATGGCGGCGACCTGCGCGCGGGTGGCGTTGCTGCGCGGGTCGAGCTTACCGTCGGAGCCGC
>USIH01000100.1 GCA_900554705.1 uncultured Eubacteriales bacterium | reverse complement strand
TCGTGATCGTCTTCTCCGTGTCGAAGACCTTGCCGACCTCGATGGCGACCTGCGCTTCCTTATAGGAGTCGGCCAGCTCGCGCAGATGCTCCGAGACCGTTCCGATGCCGATCGTCGTGCGGGCAAAAAGCTCCGTCTTCAAGCGCTCTTCGATGGTGTGCGCGGTCTGTGTCAGTTCCTCGCCGGTCGTATCCGGCGGCACCTGCTGGACAAGGGCAATGTCGGTCTCGTTGATGTTGATGACAAACTCGTTCTGCTGATCCGGAAACATCGACTGCAACAGCTCTACCACGGCGATGTCCGACCGGCCGAGCTGGCGGATGAGGAAAACGGCACGCGGCGCTTCGGTCTGGAAGTTCAGCTCCTTGGCGCGGATGTAAATGTCGCCGGGAAGTATGTTATCGGTGATGATGTTCTTAACGAAGGTGCCGCGATCGTGCTCTTCTTCATAGAAGGCCTTGCTGAAGTTCAGGCTGACCTGCGCCATTCGGCAAAGCTCTGCGGACATATCGTCCGTACCGTCCACAAAGGCGGCATAGCCAAAGGTCGGCGTCCAGCCCTTGAGCGCGAAAAACGTCTTTCCGCAGCAGCACACCGTAGCCTCAGGCGAAGCGGAGACCGCCGTCACCGCCTCGGGATAACTCGCGCCGACCAGCGCAGCATCCGAGCAGGAGATCACGTTGCCCTCCGCGTCCATCACACCGACGCGTTCATGGCAGGCATCACCCAACTGCACAACAACATTCTGAAAAATACGAGAAGACATAAGCCCATCCTCCTGTTTCTTTGAGAGAAAATGTCACGATTCAGCAAAATACTGACTACATGATACACGTTTTCTCCCGAAAAAGCAAGAGGCCTTGGACAATTTATTTCAAAACGCTCTCCCGTTTTTATGGATTATTTACAAAAGTTCGTCAAATTCTACAAAATCAGCGGGACTATTTCGTTCGAAATGTTCCCATTTCCTATGAAAATTTTTCGTCAAAATCAACAGAAGTCAGGCTGTCGATCTCCTCCTGTGTCATTTCTCGTGACATCCCGATCGGCAGATCACCAAGACGCACACCGCCCTCCGCAACACGGCGCAGATATGTGACCGTCATTGCGCGGCTTGCCATCATGCGTCTGACCTGATGGTACTTCCCTTCTCGTATGCGGATCGTGCTTTTGCCCGCGCCCAGCGGGATCAGCTCTGCCGGAAGGCACTTCGTCCCGTCGCGCAGGACGCAGCCCTCCGCGAAGGCGGTCACGTCCTCCTCCGTCGCCTGACCAATGTGCTCGGCGTAATACTCCTTCACCACATGGCTCTTCGGCGCGAGAAGCCGGTGCGCAAGGTCGCCGTCGTTCGTAAACAGCAGCAGCCCCTCCGTCTCCTTATCCAGTCTGCCGATGGGCATGAGCTTGCGATACTCCGGCGGCAGGCACTCCATGACCGTGCGCTCCTTTTCGTCGCGCGCGGCGGTGATGCAGCCTGCCGGTTTGTGCAGCATGACGACCTTTCTTCCCGCGGATGCGCCGATGCGCCGTCCGTCGAGCGTGATCACATCCTTTTCCGGATCGACCTTAAACTCCGGTTCGGAGATCACCGCACCGTTGACGCACACGCGCCCGCTGCGCACGACCTCTTTGACGCGGCGGCGCGACTCGACGCCGCCCGCAGCAAGAAACCTATCCAGACGCTCCATCCGTCGTCTCCTTATGTCATATTTGTCCCATCGGGGACATACAGTTTACTACCAATCACATTCGGGGGGATCTTATGTTTGTTTTGACTGCAAAGCTATCAAAGACGAAGCTGATCGCAGCGGGTGTCCTTGTCGTTGCCGTTATCCTGCTTGTCGTTTTGCTTCTCGGCGGCGGAAAATCCGTGACCGCCGATCTGTCCGGAAAGCCCGTGGGCGCGACCAATCAGGATCGCGTCACCTTCCTTGCCTCCTTCGGCTGGGATGTCAACGCGGAGCCGAAAGAAGCGCAGACGGTAAAAATCCCGAAGAGCGAGGACAACCGCGTCTTCGCGCGCTACAACGATCTACAGCTCAGTCAGGGCTACGATCTGAGCAGCTTCGGCGGGAAAGAAGTTCAGCGCTATGTATATGAAGTTCTGAACTATCCCAACAGCACCTCTCCGGTCTACGCGAGCATTCTGGTCTACGACGGGCACATCATCGGCGGGGATATCACGGACACCGCGCCGGACGGACTGATCCACAGCTTCCAGAAGCCCGGAACGACCGCGCCCTCCTCGCAGCCCGAAACGCCGTCGACCGAAGCGCCGCAGGAGACCACACAGGCCACGGAGGCAAGCAGCTCCACGACGCAGGGATAGTATAGCACATCTCATTTTGAAAAAAAAGAGTTGCAAAACAGTTACAGAGCGGTTATAATGAAAATTAACAGAATATTCATCTTCAGGGCAGGGTGCAATTCCCGACCGGCGGTAAAAGTCCGCGAGCGTCCTTGTGCGCATGAACCGGTGTGATTCCGGTACCGACAGTGATAGTCTGGATGGAAGAAGAGTTGCCGCAATGGCGCCTGAGGTGTATATTCAGGCGTCATTTTTTGGAGGCATTTTTTATGAACGACACATTAAAATTCGTACTGATCTGTTTTTTGGCCGCAGGCGGGATGGTCGCGCTCTCCAGGCTCTACGAGCATCTCTTCCTCCGCAGCCGCAGGGAGCTTTCCGTCTCGAGGCGCATCACCACGATCGCCCTGTGCGCGGCGATGGGCAGCCTCTTGATGCTTTTGGAATTTCCCCTGCTCTTCCTTGCGCCGGAATTCTACAAGCTGGATCTGAGCGAGCTTCCCGTTATGCTGTGCGGCCTGTATTTGGGGCCGTCGGCGGGCGTCACGGCGGAACTGCTCAAAGTCCTGCTCAAGCTCCTGATCAAGGGCACAACGACCGCCTATGTCGGCGAGCTTGCAAACTTCATCGTCGGCTGCTCGCTCATTCTGCCGGCAACGATGATCTACTTTGCAAAGCGCACCAAGCGCGCCGCCGTTTTCGGGCTTCTGACCGGAACGCTTTGCATTGCCGTCGTCGGCAGTCTGTTTAATGCGTTTTACCTGCTCCCCGCCTTCTCCGCGCTCTTCCAACTCCCGCTTGCGCAGATCGTCGCCATGGGCAGCGCCGTCAACGGCTCCATTCGGAGCGTTTCCACCTTCGTGCTCTTTGCCGTCGCGCCGCTCAATCTCATCAAGGGCGCCGTCGTTTCCATGCTGACAATGCTCCTCTATAAGCGCACCGAAAAGCTCCTGTTTCAACGAAGATAAGCGAAAAAGGCAACGGCCTGCCGCGTCTTTCACGGCAGGCAGTTGTTTTACTTTTTCATCAGTTCCAGACGCTTCCTCAGCTCGCTGAGCGTCGTCTCATAGGCGCGGTCCATATAAGGGTAATCGACGCTTCCTTCGACGCCGAGCAGAGCGGCAACGTAGCGCAGCAGCGCCGGATTCTTCACCAGCAGCGGGCCGGTCAGGTGCGTGCCGAAGCAGTTGCCCTCGCGCAGGCCTTCGGGGCCTTTGTCCTCCTCGTTGCCGAAGCCCATCTCAAGCGACGAAAACAGAGGCGTTTGGATCCCGCTCGTGCGGCTGCACTTGTTCATAAAGCCGACCGCCGTCGTCTGCGGCATGTCGCAGCGGGCGATGCAGTCGCCGGTGATGCGGCGCTTTGTCTCAACCGTGGTAAAATCGAACAGTCCCAGCGCCTCATAGGTCTTGCCGTCGGCGTCCGTGACGCTCTTGCCCAAAAGCTCAAAGCTGTTGCCGGTAAAGAGCATGACCTTGCCCTCCGCGATCAGCTTCTTCAGCGTATCGCGGCGACCCAGCAGGCGCTCGAGCGCGAGCTTCTGGCGGCGCTCCGTACCCGCACCCATGAAGTAAAAGTCGTAGCCGTCGAGCTCCGCCTCGTCATAGAGCGAAAGCGTGTCGACCTGCACCTCGCAGCCGAGGTCGGAAAGGTAACGCGCCAGAACGGACACATTGGCATACTCGCCGTAAAGGTTCATCACGTCGTCATACAGATGTAACAGTTTCATTTCTCTCGCCTCACTTCACCGTCGTCTGCGACATGAACTTTTCCTTGTCGGAGAAGCACGTCACGGCATAAAGCTGCTCGTCGCCGTCGCCTCGCAGCTGGTCGCACGCCTGCACAACGTCCTCACAAACGACCAGCTTCTCCTGCGGGATCTGCGTGAAGGAAAAGCGCATTGCAAGGTCGTTGCAGTACTTTCCGCAGAGGTAGATCTTCCGCACCAGCGGCGAATTCAGGCGCTCGAACCAGATGTCCCAGAGCCACGAGGTCTCGCTTGTGAAGTACTTGCGGCTGACCGCGTCGACGATGATAACGATGCTGCACGGCTTGCCCTGCGCAAGCGCATAGCGGAAGGACATATCATAGGAGATCGAGTTTTCGTGCTTCGAGATCAGGAACGTCCCCGCGTGCCGTCCGAGCGTGAACTCGATGTAGCGGCCGTTTTTCAGGATATAATTGCTCACCAGCTCCGAGACCTGCTTGCCGGAAATGCCCAAAAGCGTGCAGACGGCATAGGCCGCGAGAATGTTATAGATGTTATAGATGCTGCGGAACGCAAGCTGCACTTCGTCCTGCCCGTTGATGACGATGCGGCTGTGCTCCATGTCGACCTTCGTCACGGTAAAGTCGGTATCGTGGCGGGCAAAGCCGCACTGCGTGCAGTGATACCGGCCAACGTGGTTAAAGTGATAATAGTCGTAGACCATGGGCTTGCCGCAAACGGGGCAGATCAGACCGTCGTTGTACGCACCGGTAAACTGCATCGAGTCGCCCTCAACGTGATTCAGGCCGAACCACAAGACCTTGTCCCTTCCCTGTCCGAAGGTCGCGACCAGCGGATCGTCGGCGTTGAGGATCAGGGTCGTGTCGTCGAAGATACTCTCCTTCACCGCGTCGTAGACCCATTCCGGATGCCCGTTGCGGGTGAGCTGATCGCGGTAGAGATTCGTAATAACGTAATGCGTCGGATGGAACCAGCGGAAGGTATACTTCGTATAGCGCTCGTCCGACTCGATCAGCAGGACGTCCTGCTTCATCTTTCCCGTCAGCGTGCAGGACTTGAGGATCATGGTCGTAACGCCCTCGATCTGGTTGGAGCCTTCCGCGTTATAGGCGACCGTCTTCCCCGCCGCTTGCAGGACGGAGGCGATCATTTCCACCGTCGAGGTCTTGCCGTTGCTTCCGGTCACAGCGACGATCATCGCAGGCTTTCGGATCCGCCGCAGAATATCCGGACAGATCTTCAAAGCGTATTTCCCCGGCAGGCTCGTACCCTTGCCGACGATTTTCCCCACAATGCACAGCATCCTGCAAACGAGGATCGCAAGAAGTTTTCTCATTGGTTTATACTTCCTTCCGATTTGGCATAAAGCGCTCTCGGGATTTTATCACAGTTGTGTAGATTATGCAAGCATATTCAGAAATTCTTCTTCCGTCAGCACGGGGATCTTCAGTTCCTCCGCCTTGCGCAGCTTGCTGCCCGCGTTCTCCCCCGCCACAACATAGGTGGTCTTTGAGGAAACGGAACCTGCCGTGCGCCCGCCGCAGCGTTCGATGCGTTCGGTCGCCTCGGCACGAGTGAAGAGCGTCAGGGAGCCGGTCAGGACGAAGGTCATACCGGCAAAACGATTGTCGCTTTCTTCCTGCACGCTTTCAAAATTCACACCCGCCTGACGGAGTTTTTCGATCATGTGCCGCGACTGTCGGCTACAAAACCACTGGGCAACGCTCTGCGCGGTGATCGCGCC
The DNA here is from genome assembly GCA_900554705.1 of uncultured Eubacteriales bacterium. GTDB lineage: Bacteria > Bacillota > Clostridia > Oscillospirales > Oscillospiraceae > JAZOXB01. The sequence continues at coordinate 2,150 of USIH01000100.1, read as the reverse complement.
GATGTCCCGAAGCTGCGTCAGCTCCTCCTCGCTCGCCTGCATCAGCCGGTCGAGGCTCCCAAAGCTGCGCGCAAGGAGCTTTGCCGCCTTTTCGCCCACCTGACGGATGCCAAGCGCATAGATCAGGCGGCTGAGGTCTCTCTTTTTGCTGGCCTCGATCGCGTCGAGCAGCTTCTGGGCGGCCTTTTCGCCGCTCTTCCAGAGGCTCTTGAGGTCGTCGAGCCGCAAGTAGTAAATATCCGCCGGAGAGGCGATATGACCGGCGTCGATGAGCTGTTCGACAATGGCATCGCCCAAGCCGTCGATGTCCATCGCGTTTCTGGAAACGAAGTGTGCAATGTTGCGCGACAGCTGCGCCGGACACTCCACGCCGGTGCAGCGCATGGCCGCTCCGTCCTCGTCGCGCACGACCGGCGCGCCGCAAACGGGGCAGATCAGCGGGATGCGGTACGGCGTCGTCCCCTCCGGACGCTTTGGCAGCACGACCTCCAAGATCTCCGGAATGATCTCGCCCGCCTTTCGGATTTTCACGGTGTCGCCGATGCGAATGTCTTTTTCGGAAATAAAGTCCTGATTGTGCAGCGTCGCGCTCGTTACGGTCGTCCCCGCAAGGCGCACCGGATCGACGCTCGCCTTCGGCGTGAGCACGCCGGTACGGCCGACCTGCACAACGATCTCGCGCAGCACCGTCTCGCGGATCTCCGGCGGGTACTTATAGGCACAGGCCCAGCGCGGGAACTTTGCCGTGCTGCCCAGAACGGCGCGCTGCGGCAGATCGTTGAGCTTCATCACCGCGCCGTCGATATCGAAGGAGAACGTATCGCGCGTCTGCCCGATCGTCTCGATACGCGCAAGCGCCTGCTGCACATCGGCGCACAGCCAGTGCGGGATGACCTTAAAGTGCCGCTGTGTCAGATAGTCGAGGCTCTCCTCGTGCGTCCGAAAAGTGACGCCCTCGGCAAGCTGCACATTGAAGATCAAAATATCCAAGCGGCGCTGCGCAGCGACCTTCGGATCGAGCTGGCGCAGGCTGCCCGCCGCCGCGTTGCGCGGGTTGGCAAAGAGGGGCTTGCCCTGCGCCTCGCGCGCCTCGTTCAGGTGCTCGAAGACCGCGCGCGGCATGAAGACCTCTCCGCGCACGATCAAGCGATGCGGCGCGTCTTCTATACGCATCGGAATGGTCCGCACGGTGCGTAGATTCTCCGTGACGTCTTCACCCGTGTGGCCGTCTCCCCGCGTCGCGCCGCGCGTGAACACGCCGTCGATGTATTCCAGCGCCACGGAAAGGCCGTCAATCTTCGGCTCCATAACGTATTCCACCTTGCTGCCTGCAGGCAGACCGCTACGAACACGTTCATCAAAGGCACGCAGCTCCTCGGCGGAAAATACATTGCCCAGGCTCAGCAGCGGCTCCAGGTGCCGCACCTCGGTAAACTGCGAGGAGGCACGGCCGCCGACGCGCTGCGTAGGCGAATCGGTCGGAATGCTGTCAGGATAACGCGCCTCCAGCTCACGCAGGCGCACCATCATGCGGTCATATTCAGCGTCCGTAATCTCCGGCGCATCCAATACATAATATAAATACTCGTTATGACGGATTTCGCGGCGCAGCTTATCGGCCTCAGCCAAATCTGCTGCACGCTCATCAGCAAATAAATCCATTTCTGCCATTGCTTTATCCTCCAACATTTTTATCCGGAAAGCCGCTGCTTACAGCTTTTCCAGCTTAGCATACTTCGTCAGCAGGCTGCGGATACCGCCGCCGGCAAAAGCAACCGTAACCTCCTGGCCGTCATCCGCAGCCTTAGCGGTAACAATCGTGCCTGCGCCCCACTTTTTATGCATAACCTTATCGCCGACACGGAAGCTGCAGCCTGCCGCCGCACTGCTTTCCCTCGGGAAGAAACTGGCCTTATGCTGCTCGAACCAGTTGGCGTTTTCCTTGGCAGTAGGCTTGTGTACCTGCGAAGTCATCGCCGGACGCTGCACTACCGGACGTTTGATTACATGCACCAGGTTACGCGGCACCTCCTGCAGGAAACGGGACGGTGTGTAATACTGCGTACGACCGTAGATAGTGCGTGTTCTGGCGTTGCTCAGGAACAAATGCTTTTCCGCACGCGTAATGCCTACGTAGCACAGGCGGCGCT
>USIH01000099.1 GCA_900554705.1 uncultured Eubacteriales bacterium | reverse complement strand
TTGGGTGCGGGCGCTCGCAGCCGTCCCCCCTTACACAGGGGAGCCTTGGGTGCGGGCGCTCGCAGCCGTTTTCTCTTACACAGGGGAGCCTTGGGTGCGGCGAAAGTTTCAAAAATGGCTCCCTCGAAAGAGGGAGCCATCGGTATTGGTAAGGCGTCAGTCGGGCGCTTCGGCGGAGGGGGATTTGGGGGCGATGCGATCGGTAGTTTCGGGCGCTTCGGCGGTATCTTCGGGCGTTTCGGCGCTCTGGGGGGCGTTTTGGCGGCGGCCGAAGCGGTCGCTGAAGGCGTAGTAGCGCTGGCCGAAGTAGTTGAGCAGGGCGTAGGAGGCGGCGCCGACCGCCATCTGGCAGTTGCCGCCCGCCTTTCCCGAGCCGCCGAGGCCGGCGAGCAGCCGCATCAGCCACGGCCACCGCTCCAGCAGCAGGCAGACGAGCGGGGAGATCACGTAATATGCCAAAACGTAGCACAGGGCGACCTCCGACACGAAGCGCAGGATCTGCGCAAAGGTGGTGCGGCTGTTGCGGAAGAGAAGGAAGCGGCTGATGAGGTACCAGTTGACGCTGCCCAGACCGTAGTTGATCAGCGGGGCGACATGACGCCCCACGCCGAACTCGTTATACAGCACGAACATCAGGCTGGTGCACACAAGGAAGTTGGCAAAGCCCAGCCCGACATAGGCAAAAAAGGTGCGGTCGATGACTCTTTTCAGTTTCATGGAACCCTCCGTTCGTAGAAAAAGCGTCAGAAAAACAGGAGGCCGGCGGCGATGCCCAGCGCTGCCGAGCCGAGCAGGACGGGGATCGGGCCGATCTTCTTCCACACGGCAAGCAGCGCCGCGCAGAAGATCACGATCGAGCAGAAAAACTCCGCCGTCGGCGCGCCCGTCGTCCAAAACACGGACGGGAGCATCGACCACAGCGCGGCGGCCAGAAGCCCCACCACGGCGGCGCGCAGCCCGTAGAGCATCCCGCCGACGACGCGGCTGCGGCGGAAGCGCAGGTAAAAGCGCGCGACGAGCAGGATGATGACAAACGACGGCAGGATCACGCCGACCGTCGCGGCCAGCGCGCCCCAGAAGCCGTAGGACTGCGCGCCGACGTAGGTCGCGATATTGATGGCAAACGGCCCCGGGGTCGATTCGGAGACGGCGACAAAGTTCGTCAGCTCCTCCATCGTCAGCCAGCCGTTTTTCGTGCAGTGCTCGGCGATGAGCGGCAGCATGGCAAGGCCGCCGCCGAAGGTGAACAGGCCGACGGTGAAAAACGCGGTAAATACGGTCAGCATTTTTTCGCCTCCGCAACGCAGTAGAGGAAGCCCGCGAGGGCGCACAGGGCGATGAGGGCGACGGTACTGAGCCGGAGCACGGCCGTCCAGAGGAAGGCGCAGACGATGACGCACCAGCCGAAGACGTTATGCGGCGCGCTGCGGTACATGGTCAGCACGGCGCGGACGATCAGCGCGAGCACGCCCGCGCGGATGCCGAAAAATGCGTAAGAGACAATGCGCGACTGCATGAAGCGGCGCAGGCACAGGGAGACGAGCAGCATCACGACAAACGACGGCAGCGCCACGCCGACCGTCGCGCCCAGCGCGCCGAAGAAGCCGCCCGCGTGGTAGCCGACGAAGGTCGCCGCGTTGACGGCGATCGGCCCCGGCGTGGACTCGGCGATGGCGACGATGTCCGCAAGCTCCTCGCCGCGGATGAGGCCGCGCTTGTCCACGACCTCGCGCTCGATCAGCGGGATCATGGCGTAGCCGCCGCCGAAGGTGAACGCGCCGATGCGGAAAAAGACGAAAAAGAGCCGCGCGGCGGTGCGCAGCCGGTCGCGAAGGGACATGACGTTCTCTCCTTGTGCATGATACGATATTATACTCCATTTTTCGGGCAAAATCAAGTCGCCGTTTTTTTGCGGTTTTTTTCTTGATTTCTATGAAAATTTTGTGACAAGGCAAGAAAACAGTTGAATTTTTTCGCGGTTTGTCATAGAATATAGGACGTGGCGCAAACGACGGACACACTGCGCGCCCAGCGAGGAAGTTATGCTGCACATCGTTCTTGTCGAGCCGGAGATCCCGCAGAACACCGGAAACATCGCGCGCACCTGCGCCGCGACCGGCAGCGTCCTGCATTTGGTGCGGCCGCTCGGCTTCGATATTTCCGACGCCGCCGTGAAGCGCGCGGGTCTGGACTACTGGCACTTCGTCACGGTGAAGGTCTACGAGAACTTAGACGACCTGTTCCAAAAGAACCGGATCGAGCAGCTGCGCCTGTTTTCCACCAAAGCGCCGCGCGCCCATACCGACGCGGACTATCGCGACGGCTGCTTCCTCTTCTTCGGCAAGGAGACGAAGGGTCTGCCGGAGGACTTTCTGCGCGCGCATTACGACGACTGCGTCCGCATCCCCATGCGCTCCGCCGCGCGGAGTCTGAACTTGAGCAATTCCGTTGCCGTCGGCGTGTTCGAAGCGCTGCGGCAGCTGGAATATCCAAATCTGTCAGAACACGGCGCGCTTTCGTGCCGCAATATTTGATCTCAGGAGGTTACGCATGAACTACAACAAGAAATCCGTCGAGCAGATCGACGTCAGAGGCAAGCGTGTGCTCTGCCGCTGCGATTTCAATGTCCCAACGAAAGACGGGAAGATCACGAGCGACAAGCGCATCGTCGCCGCGCTGCCCACCATCCGCTACCTGATCGACCACGGCGCGCGTGTGATCCTTTGCTCCCACATGGGCAAGCCCAAGGGAGAATTTAAGCCCGAGCTGAGCCTGAAGGTCGTTGCCGACCGCCTGAGCGAGCTGCTGGGCAAGCCCGTCACGATGGCTGCCGACGTCGCCGGAGCGGACGCGCAGGCGAAGGCCGCCGCCCTCAAGGACGGCGATGTGATGCTGCTGGAGAACACCCGCTTTGAAAAGGGCGAGACGAAGAACGATCCGGAGCTGAGCCGGAAGCTGGCCGACCTTGCGGACATCTTCGTAAACGACGCCTTCGGCACCGCGCACCGCGCGCACGCCTCCACGGCAGGTGTGGCAGACTTCCTGCCCGCCGTGTGCGGCTTCCTCGTGCAGAAGGAGGTCTCCGTCATGGGCAAGGCGCTGGCCGATCCGGAGCGCCCCTTCGTCGCGATCCTCGGCGGCGCGAAGGTCTCCGACAAGCTCAACGTCATCAATAACCTCTTGGAAAAGGTCGATACGCTCATCATCGGCGGCGGCATGGCCTTTACCTTCCTCGCGGCCAAGGGCTACTCGGTCGGCAAATCCCTGCTCGACACGGAAAAGCTCGACTACTGCCGCGATATGATGAAGAAAGCGGAGCAGAAGGGCGTGAAGCTCCTGCTGCCGGTCGACACGGTCGTCGCGGCGGACTTCCCCAACCCCATCGACGCCCCGATCGACGTCAAGACCGTCCCCTCCGACGCGATCTCCGACGACGTCGAGGGTCTGGACATCGGCGAAGAGACCCGCAAGCTCTTTGCGCAGGCGGTCGCCTCGGCGAAGACCGTCGTCTGGAACGGTCCGATGGGCGTCTTTGAGAACCCGACGCTTGCCAAGGGTACCATCGCCATGGCGCAGGCGCTGGCGGATAGCGGCGCCGTGACCATCGTCGGCGGCGGCGACAGCGCGGCTGCCTGCGAGCAGCTCGGCTTTGCCGACAAGATCACCCATATTTCCACCGGCGGCGGCGCTTCTCTGGAGTTCTTGGAGGGACTGGAGCTGCCCGGTATCGCCTGCTTGCAGGACAACGACTGAGGAATCATGCGGAGCGTTATCCGCAAAATATAAGGAGATAAGACATGAATCGCAAATACCGCAAGACCCTGATCGCAGGCAACTGGAAAATGAACAAGACGCCTTCCGAGACCAAGGCATTTATGACCGAGTTTAAGAGCATCCTCCCGAAGGGCCGCTGGTGCGACATCGCCCTGTGCGTCCCCGCCGTGTGCATCACGACCGCCGCGCGCGCCATGCGCGAGACCCGCGTTGCCATCGGCGCGGAGAACTTTAACCCCAATCCCTCCGGCGCTTACACCGGCGAGATCTCCGCAGCTATGCTGCTTGACGCGGGCTGCAAATATGTCATCATCGGCCACTCCGAGCGCCGCGCCATGGGCGAGACGGACGCCGAGGTCAACGCCAAGGTTCTGGCCGCGCTGGAGGCGGGTCTGATCCCCATCGTCTGCTGCGGCGAGACGCTCGAGCAGCGCGAGAGCGGCATCACGAACGAGTGGATCACCATGCAGATCAAGCTCGCGCTTCAGGGCGTCAGCGAAGAGAAGATGCGCAAGATCGTCATCGCCTACGAGCCGATCTGGGCGATCGGCACCGGCAAGACCGCGACGCCCGAGCAGGCCGAAGAGGTCTGCGAGCACATCCGTGCGGTCATCCGCAAACTCTACGGCGCAAAGGTCGCCCGCGCGATCTCCATCCTCTACGGCGGCTCCATGAACGACAAGAACGCCTATGAGCTGCTGGCGCAGCCGGACATCGACGGCGGCCTGATCGGCGGCGCTTCTCTGGTTCCGGAGAAGTTCGTGAAGATCATCCTGGACGCGAACCAGCCCACCTGAGCATCCTGAACAGCAGAGCGGCCTCCCGCCTTCGCGGGAGGCCGCTCTTCATTCGCGGCAGCGATAGCGCCGCGCCCCGCGCCTCCCGCCTTCCCTATTTTCTCCGTTTGCCTCTTGCATCGTCGGCGGCAGTCTGCTATAATCGTGGTGTATACACCAAACGAGGGCTGCCGCCCTCCCCAAACCACACTGAAAGTGAGGCACGACATGAAAAAACGACTTCTTGCGCTCCTGCTCCTTCTGTGCATGACGCTCACCCTCCTGCCGACGACCGTCTCTGCGGCGTCCGCGACGCAGACCGACAACCGCGGCATCAGCTTCACCCTGTCGGCGGACGAGTACTTCTGCGGCTCCTACGAGGGCGGCAAGCACACCGGCACTGTGATCGGCATCAACATATCGAACATCGACTCCAGTCGATGGGACACCGACCGCTCCGTCACCGTCGCCTTTACCGTCTACTTCCGGTGCAACGTGAGCAACTGCGTCAGGAACGCGCAGGCATCCTTCACCCACACCTTCACCGACAGCGGCTCCTGCCATAAGCCGTTTTCCGACACCTTCGAGGCAAAGAAGATCTACGGCAGCCGCAACGATGCCATCACCTTCACCCTCACCACGCCGAACGGCGTGGCCTATAAGGTGCACCATGAAAAGCAGGCCGCCGACTGCACCGAGTCCGGCATCTCGCAGGAGTGCTGGGAGTGCCGCGGCTGCGGCAAGGTCTTCTCCGACGCGAACTTCACGCAGGAGATCGCGGGCGGCCTTTCCGCCGTCACCCTTCCCGCGCTCGGCCACCGGATGAGCTTCGTCGAGGCCGTCACCGCGACCTGCACCGCAGAGGGAAACCGCGCCTATTGGCACTGCGCGCGCTGCTCCCGCAACTACAGCGAAGAGGCCGGGACGAACGAGCTTTCGAGCGTCACGACCGCGAAGGATGCGAGTAACCACGCCCAGCCGCTGCAATATACCTCCCTGGGCGAGTACAGCCACCGCAAGAGCTACCCCTGCTGCGGCAGACCGGTCGGCGACGAGGCGCACGACTTCCAGGGCGAGAACGGCTGCACCCTCTGCGGCCAGCCGACCGCCGCGGCGGTTTGGTCCCAGCCCGACGGCGGTTGGAACCACACGGAATTCTACGGCAGCGTCGGCCAGGCGCGTTCGGCGCTCCATAACGACGACACGGCCTACCAGATCACCCTGTATCAGGACTACACCGACACCTACGGCCTTGTGTTCCATAAGACCTGCAATGTCGTCCTCTCCTCCGGCGTGACGGTCTATGCGCTCCGGCCGGGCGCCGGCGGCAATATCACCGTGATCAACCACGGCAAGGTCGAGAACCTGAAGGGCTATGAAAACTGCCTGACCCTCCGCCCCGGCTCCGGCACCTACGACCTCATCGAGTCCGGCGACGAAGGCGGCGTCGGCGGCTTCCTGTACGTAAGCCCCGGCGGCGTGTTCGCCTGCTATGTGACCGCCGACGGCGAGTGGATCCGCCCGTCGGAGGCCACGGCGCGCAGCATTCAGAACGTGCGCGTCTCCTACCCGCCGATCACCTACGTCGAGCTGACGGGCAGCGGCGTGCGCGACGTCACGAGCGACGACAGCCCCATCGACAAAGCGGCCTATGCCCTCGAGGTAAAGCAGGGCGAGACCGTCACCGTCCGCGGCGCTGTCTACCAGGCCGCCGGCGGCCCCGGCGGCGCGGTGCTCACCAAGTGGTACTACGAAGGCAAGGAAGACGAGCCGCTCTTGGAGACCTCCAGCTGGAACGCCGCGCTCACACTGGAGAACCTCCAGCCCGGTACCTATACCCTCATCTGCGACGGCATCTCCGAATATAACTACACCGTCACGGCGAAGCTCACCCTGACCGTCACGCAGACGAACTATACCGTCACCTTCGACCCCGACGGCGGCACGGTCAATCCGACGAGCAAGACCGTCGAGATCGGCGCGGCCTACGGCGCGCTGCCCACCCCCACCCGTGCGGGCTACGACTTTGACGGCTGGTATCTGGGCGATGAGAAGGTCACGGAGACCACCACCGTGGACACCGCCGCCGACCATACCCTCACCGCGCGCTGGACGCCCGGGACGCATACCTTTTATAATACCTTCTACTATCTGGAAACGCTCGAGCAGTCGGGTGAATACTTCACCGTCGCCGCCATCGGCAACTACGGCACGACCGGCGATCGCGTCACCGCGCCGCTGACGTCCTATAAGGGCTTCACCTTCGATGCCGAAAAGTCCACGCCCTCCGGCGTCATCACCGGCGACGGCAAGCTCGTTCTCCGTCTCTACTACACCCGCAATTCCTACACCGTCACCTTCGATCCCGACGGCGGCACGGTCGACCCGACGAGCAAGACCGTCCGTTACGGGGACACCTACGGCGCGCTGCCCACCCCGACGCGCGACCTGTACGACTTTGACGGCTGGTATCTGGGCGATGAGAAGGTCACGGAGACCACCAAGATGGACACCGCCGCCGACCATACCCTCACCGCGCGCTGGTCGCATACCCACATCTATAACTGCGAGGTCGTCACGCCCGACGCGCTGAAGACCCCCGCCGACTGCACGCATGACGCCGTCTACTATGCCTCCTGCGCCTGCGGCGCGATCGGCACGAGCGCGACCTTCCCCGCGTCCGGCACCGCGCTTCACCATGACTGGGGCGCTTGGCGCGCAAACGGCGACGATACCCACACCCGCATCTGCAAGCGCGACGATACCCACACCGAGACCGCCCCCTGCACCGGCGGCACGGCGACGTGCACCGCGCGCCCCGTCTGCACGGTCTGCGGCGCGGCCTACGGCGCGACGAACCCCGACGCGCACACCGGCACGGAGGCGTGGACGATCACCGAGGACGGCCATACGCGCGCGTGGGACTGCTGCGGCAAGGTAAGCGTCCCGACCGCGGCGCATACCTACGGCGACTGGACGCTCACCACGCCGCCCACCGCCACGGAGGCGGGCGAGCGGACGCGCGCCTGCACGCTCTGCGCGCATACCCAGCGGCAGGAGGTGCCGCCCACCGGCCGCAAGCCCCTGCCCTTCGAGGATGTCGGCGCGGACGACTGGTTCTGCGACGACGTGCGCTACGTCTATGAAAACGGCCTGATGAACGGCACGGAGGAGACGCGCTTCTCGCCCTACCTCTCCACCACGCGCGGCATGATCGTCACCGTGCTCTACCGCATGGAGGGCGCGCCCGACACGACCGCCGCCTGCCCGTTTGCGGACGTGCCGGCCGGTACGTACTATGAAAAGGCGATCGCGTGGGCAGCGGCAAACGGCATCGTCAACGGCTACAGCGCCACGACCTTCGGGCCGGAGGATCCCATCACCCGCGAGCAGATGGCCGCCATCCTCTACCGCTACGCGAGCTATAAGGGCATCGACGTGAGCGCCGCCGCCGACCTGTCCGCCTACGGCGACGCGTCCTCGGTCTCCGCCTATGCCCGTCCGGCCATGGGCTGGGTCTGCGGCGCAGGCATCGTGCAAGGCTCCGACGGCCTGCTCCTGCCCGCCGCCCACGCCACCCGCGCCCAGATCGCCGCCATCCTGCACCGCTACTGCGAAAAGCTCGCCTGAACTCGCACCCTGCATACAAATGCACCGCATGGAATACAAAAAGAGCGCCTGCTGCCGGTCGGCAGCAGGCGCTCTCAGCG
>USIH01000098.1 GCA_900554705.1 uncultured Eubacteriales bacterium | reverse complement strand
TTTCAGCGTTTTGAAATTCAACCGTCAGATTTTTACAAAATAGTGAAACTATTTTGACGGTTACGGACTTTTTTGACAGTCTGGCGGGCTGCCTTTTAAGGCAGCCCGTTTTATTTTACTGCGGGAGCGTCAGGTCGCCCGCGCGGATCCAGCCGAGACGGCGCATCAGCTCGCTGAGCAGCAGCGTGACGACGGCGGGCAGCACAAAGCACAGCAGCACAAGTCCCGTCCAGTCGCGCGCCGTCATCTCGCCCATTGCGGTCACGACACCCAGCGGCCCGACCAGACCGCACGTGCCCATACCGGCGGACACACCGACGTTTTCAAGGCGGAACAGAAGGGTCGACACGGGGCCGAGGATGGCCGACGAGAGGATCGTCGGCAGCCAGATGACCGGTCTGCGGACGATGTTGCCCATCTGGAGCATGGAGGTGCCGAGTCCCTGCGCGACCAGACCGCTCCAGCGGTTTTCACGGAAGCTCATCACGGCAAAGCCGACCATCTGACAGCAGCAGCCGACGGTCGCCGCGCCGCCCGCGAGGCCGGAGATGCCGATCATGGCGCAGATGGCGGCGGAGCTGATGGGAAGCGTCAGCAGGATCCCCACCGTGACGGACACGACGATGCCCATGAAGAAGGGCTGGATCTGCGTAGCACTGTTGATAAAGTCGCCGAGATAGTACATCGCATAGGCGACGAGCGGGCAGAGCAGGCGCGCCGCGCCGTAGCCGGTGAGGATGACGGTCAGGGGCGTGACGAGAATGTCCACCTTCGTCTCCTGATAGACGAGCTTGCCCAGCTCGCAGGCGACGAGCACGGCAAAAAACGCACCGGCGGGGCCTGCCGTGACCATGCCGCCGTCGATCTGCGCACCGAGCTGGTAGCCCAGCGCCCCGACGACGGTGCAGGAGAGCAGCACCAGCCCCTCCGCCTTGAGGGCGAAGGCGACGGAAATGCCGATCGCCGCGCCGACCGTCGCGCCGTTCATGGCGTAGCCCGCGATGTCACACAGGAAGGCGATCGAGAGCTTCTGCCCGAGTGTGTTCAGGATCGTGCCGATGAGCAGCGAGGCAAACAGCCCCTGCGCCATTGCGCCCATCGCCGTGACAAAATAGTTTTTCCAAGACAGGTTGATCTTTTTGCGCTTCAAAAAATCTCTCATGGGTAACACCCCTCTCTTCTTTGGGTCAATCGTACCATAGTTTCCCGCGCATTGCAAGCGCATTGACAGAAGAAACAAAATGAATTAAAATAGGCTTACCTATAAAAAAGGAGACGCAACGATGAACCGTATTCCTGTTTTACTCGACGGCGACCCCGGGCACGACGACGCGATCGCGTGGATGCTGGCCGCCTCCGACCCGCGTTTGGACATTCGCGGCGTCACCTCCGTCTGCGGAAACCAGACCATTGAGAAAACGACCTATAACGCGCGGCGCATCTGCGCGCTTTTGGGGCTGCGCTGCCCCGTGGCGATGGGCAAGCCCGCGCCGCTGCTCGCGCCGCCGATGAACGCGCCCTCCGTGCACGGGCAGAGCGGTCTGGACGGCCCGACCCTGCCGGAGCCGGACGCGCCGCTCAGCCCTCTGCGCTCGGTGGAGCTGATGCAGCAGGTGCTCGCCGCCAGCCCGACGCCGGTGACGATCGTGGCGACCGGTCCGCTGACGAATGTCGCGGCGCTGCTGCTGGCGCATCCGGAGCTAAAGCCGAGAATCGCGCGCATCAGCATCATGGGCGGCGGCATCTCCCACGGAAACTGGACGCCCGCTGCGGAGTTTAACATTCTGGTCGATCCCGAAGCGGCACAGATCGTCTTTGCCTCCGGTGTGCCGCTGCTGATGAGCGGCCTTGACGTGACGGAGCGGGCGCTGATCTATCCGGAGGACTTTGCGCGCGTGCGCGCCGTCGGAAACCGTGTCGCCCGCGTCGTCGCCGACTGGCTGGAATTTTTCTACCGCTTCCACCGCGAGCTGGGCTACGCGGGCGCGCCGCTGCACGACCCCGTGGCGGTCGTGGCGCTGCTGCATCCGGAGCTGCTGACGGCAAAGCCCATGTGCGTCGAGATCGAGACGCGCGGCGAATACTGCCGCGGCGCGACGATCGGGCACGACCGCAAGCCCGCGAACGCACTGGTGCATTTGGACATTGACCGCGACGGCTTTGCAGACCTTTTGGTGCGCGCCGTCGGCGCTTTTGGGGAGGAATGAATCATGCAACAGCTACCGATTTGGATCGACTGCGACCCCGGCGTGGACGACGCCGCCGCGCTGCTGCTGGCGCTTCGCCTGCCGGAGGTGCGGCTCGTGGGCGTGAGCACCGTTGCGGGAAACGCGACGCTTTCGATCTGCACGGACAACGCACGCAGGCTCCTGACGCTCTTCGGGGCAGACACGCCGGTCTACTCCGGCGCGTCAAACCCGCTGCTGCGCCCCTATGAGAGCGGCGAGAGCTTCCACGGCCTCGACGGACTGGGCGGCGCATCGCTTCCGGAGGGCGCTTTCGCGGCACAAAAAGAGGCGGCGTGGGACGGGCTTTACGAGACGGCAAAGCGCCTCGGCCGCCTGACGCTGGTCGTCATCGGACCGATGACGAATGTCGCCGTCGCCCTTGGCAAGCACCCCGACCTGCCGGACTATCTGGAGCGCATCGTCTTCATGGGCGGCTCGGCCACGCGCGGCAACTGCACGCCCTGCGCGGAGTTTAACATCCACGCCGATCCCGAGGCGGCGCAGATCGTCATGCGCTGCCCTGTGCCGAAAGTCATGTGCGGCCTTGAGGTGACGGAGCAGGCCTATCTGACAAGCGGCGACCTTGCACGCATCGGCGCGCACGGCGGCGCGGTCTGCAATTTCTTCCGCGACGCCTCCGCGATGCTCTATCGCAAAAATGTCGCGGTGGGGCAGCCCGGCTGGTGCGTCCACGACGCCTGCGCCGTGCTCTACTGCGCGCGCCCCGCGCTGTTCTCCGGCCGCAAAGCGGGCGTCTTTGTCGAGACGCAGGCGGAGCTGACGCGCGGCAAGACCGTGACCGACCTCTACAGCGACAAGAAATTTGAGGAGCGGAACACGCTTGTCCTGCTCGAGATCGACCGCGGCGCGTTTGTCGCGGCGATGGAGGAGGCGCTGTTTGCCGATGGATCACTTTAAGCTCGTCTCCCCCTACCAGCCCACGGGCGACCAACCGGAGGCGATCGCCGCGCTGGCGGACGGCCTGCGCGAGGGGCTGAAGGAGCAGGTGCTTCTGGGCGTGACCGGCTCCGGCAAGACCTTTACCATGGCAAACGTCATTGCGCAGCTCAACCGCCCGACGCTCGTGCTGGCGCACAACAAGACGCTCGCCGCGCAGCTTTGCAGCGAATTTCGGGAGTTTTTCCCCGAAAACGCGGTGGAATACTTCGTGTCTTACTACGATTACTATCAGCCGGAGGCCTACATCGCCCACACCGACACCTATATCGAAAAGGATTCGTCGATCAACGACGAGATCGAGCGCCTGCGCCACAGCGCGACCTCCTCGCTCTTCGAGCGGCGGGACGTCATCGTGGTGGCCTCGGTCTCGTGCATCTACGGTCTGGGCGACCCGATCGACTACAAGAACATGGTCGTCTCTCTGCGCACCGGCGCGGAGAAAAAGCGCGAAGACCTGATGAAAAAGCTCGTCGAGATCCGCTATGAGCGCAACGATCTGGATTTTCGGCGCAACACCTTCCGCGTGCGCGGCGACACGGTGGAGATTTACCCCGTCTACTGGGCGGGGCGCGCCATCCGCGTGGAATTCTTTGGCGACGAGATCGACCGCATCAGCGAGATCAACGCCGTGACCGGCGTCGCCGAGCGCGAGGTCAGCCACGTGGCGATCTACCCCGCTTCGCACTACGTCGCCTCACGGGAAAAACTCGAACGTGCGATCGGCGAGATCGAGCGGGAGATGGACGAGCGCGTAAAATGGTTCGAGGCAAACGACAAGCTCCTCGAGGCGCAGCGCATCCGTCAGCGGACGATGTATGACATTGAAATGCTGCAAGAGCTGGGCTTTTGCAGCGGCATCGAGAACTATTCCCGCGTGATCGCCGGTCGCGCGCCCGGCACGCCGCCGATGACGCTTTTGGACTATTTCCCGAAGGATTTCCTGCTTTTCGTGGATGAAAGCCACGTTACGCTGCCGCAGGTGCGCGCCATGTACGCCGGTGACCGCAGCCGCAAGGAGAGCCTTGTGAACTACGGCTTCCGCCTGCCCAGCGCGTTTGACAACCGTCCGCTGACCTTTCCGGAGTTTGAAAGCAAGATTGGTCAGGCGATCTACGTTTCGGCCACGCCCGGCCCTTGGGAGAGCGAACGCGCCCAGCGGCAGGTGCAGCAGGTCATCCGCCCAACGGGGCTTCTGGATCCGGAGGTCATCGTGCGCCCCATCGAGGGGCAGATCGACGACCTGATCGGCGAGTGCAACCGCGTCACGGCGCGCGACGAACGCGTGCTTGTCACGACGCTGACCAAACGCATGGCCGAGGATCTGACAAACTATCTGCAAAAGGCGGGCATCCGCGTGCGCTATATGCACTCGGACGTCGCGGCGCTCGAGCGTATGGAGATCCTGCGCGACCTGCGCATGGCAAAATTCGACGTGCTGGTCGGCATCAACCTCCTGCGCGAGGGTCTGGATCTGCCGGAGGTCTCTCTGGTCGCCATTCTCGACGCGGACAAGGAGGGCTTCCTGCGCAGCCAGACCAGCCTGATCCAGACCATCGGCCGCGCTGCGCGCAATGCGGAGGGGCGCGTCATTATGTACGCCGACACCGTAACCGACGCCATGCGCGAGGCCATCGACGAAACGCAGCGCCGCCGCGGCATTCAGGACGCCTATAACAAAGCGCACGGCATCATCCCCAAGACCATCCGCAAGGATGTGCGCGAGCTTCTGGAGATCACGCGCTCCGAGGCGGAGGTCAAGGGCAGACACGGCGTGAAGCTGACGGCAGCGGAACGCGAACGCGAGATCGCGCGGCTGGAAAAGGAAATGCGCGCGGCAGCAAAAATGATGGAATACGAATACGCCGCCGTGCTGCGCGACCGCATCATCGAACTGCGCGGCGAGAAAAGAGGATAAGGCAAGACTCGATGAAGGACGGCTGCCCCTCATCGAGTCTTTCTTACAGGTCGTCCACGTCCTGCACGGGTGTATCCATCGGGTCTTCCGGCAGTCCCGTCCAGCTCCCCTGCGGGTCGGTGAAGCTGGGCGGCATGCGCATGATCTTCTCCACGGCGTCTTTCCGTTTCTTCATTCGTCATCCCTCCCTGCGCTCAGTATGCCCCGCTTCGGCCGCACTATGCTGCCGAAAAAGTCCGGCGCGGCCGCCTCAGGCTTGAGGCGGCCGCGTCTGTTCAGTCCTCCGGTGCGGGAGGCGCGATGTTCGGTTCGGTCGTGGGCGGTTCCGTCGGCTCCGTCGAAGGCTCCGTGGGCGGCTCGGTCGTCGGTTCCGTGGACGGCTCGGTCGGCGGCTGCGTCGAAGGCTCCGTGGACGGCTCGGTGCTCGGCTCCGTCGAAGGCTCGGTCGACTCATCCGGCTTGCCGATGCGCGCGATCTCACGGTCGCGCTTGTCATACTTCGAGTAGTTCACGACGTGCTTATCCAGCAGATTGCCGTTTAAGTCGTAGCGGTACATATAGGTCGTGACATTGTAGCCGTCGTAGGCGGTCTGGATGGTCTCGCCGTCGCTGTAGTCCTTAAACTTGTTGTAGTTGTCCATCTCCGGATAGATGAAGATCTCCACTTCCTTCGAGGGGAAGTAGTTCGTGATCTCATAGTCGAGCTTCACGGTGTAGTCCTTCCACTCGGTGCCGACAAAGCGGATGTGCACCTTGCCGTCGGAAACGGAAGCATCAATGCGGATAGGATAGGCGGTGTTGTTGCGGAAACGATAGTCCAGATAGCCCCAATAGATCGTGGCGTCCATGCCCCAAGGCACATAGGACGGCGTGTACTGGTGCTCATAGCGCTCGACCACTTCCAGATCCGCCTTGAGCGTGCAGTAATAGATGGTCGACGCGACCTGACATACGCCGCCGCCGAGCTGGTTTTCCGTTCTGCCGCCGACATAGACACCGGCCGGACGGTAGCCCTTTTCTGCGGTGCGCTCGCCGACGATCTTGTTAAAGGAGAACTCCTCGCCCGGCTTGAGGATCGTTCCGTTGATCGCCTCGCAGGCAAGCTCCAGATTCTTCGTGCGGTCGTTGTTCCAAACGTGCGGGCTGTCGTAGAAGGAAAGCACATCCTGGAAGAGCTTTCCGTTCAGGTCTTCCTTGGAATAAAGCGGCTTGAGGTCGTGCAGAGGGATGACCACGGTGTCGCCCTCGGCGACGTCCTTGAGCGCCTCGTAGGCCTCGGACTTGAGGAAGCCGTAGCCGTCCTTGCTCTCGCTGATCTCATAGGTCTGCTCGTCGATAAACGCGCTGACCGGCTCGGTCGTGTACTTCTTATAAAGCGCGTCGATGTCGATCGGCTGGGGAAGCGTCTCGTCGCACAGGATCTTGAGCTTGAAGTTGCCCTTGCCGTAGGCGTCGAGCACCTGCTTGAGCAGCTCGTCTTCGTCCAGCTCGCGGCGCACGGTGCCGAAATGCAGCTCCAGCACCTTCTGGTTTACGGTGTTGCCCTCCTCGTCATAGCCCTTGGCGGTGGACTCCGTCACCTCGGAGTCGCTCGTCTCGGTCTGCTGGCTGCAAAGCGTCTTGAGGAAATCCTTGAGATACGCCTCGTCCACCGTCAGGAAGTCCTCCATCGGCAGATCGTAGCGCTCGGGGAACAGATCCTTCTGCACCTCGCCGTCGCTGTCTCTGCCCAACTGATAGGCTGCATCGAGCGCAGCGGCCAGATCTACCTCTGGCTTGACGGAGGTCGCCGGCAGCGTCAGCGCCTCGTCGAAGATCGTCAGGCGACCCTCTTCGTCCACGGGAACGCGATCCTCCTCCGGAACGCCCTCCTGCGGATCGGTCGTCTCGGTCACGGGCGGCTCGGTCGTGGCGGTCGGCTCCGTGGGCTTGTCGAGGATGGGGTTGCCGTCCTCGTCATATTCGATGCGATCCGACTCCGTGACCTCCGGATCCTTCGTTCCGGTGTCGAGCGGCTTGCCGTAAATGTCAAAGGACTTCGCGCCCTCCTTCGGGTCGTAGGTGAGCGTGTAGAGCGCGGCGGCATCGCGGCGATACAGCTCGACCGTCATATTCTGCGTGTAGTCCACGTTGCGCAGCGCAGAGAAGGCCTCTACCTTCGTCATGCCGCCGACGTTCACGCCCGCGATATACAGATTATCCACGAGCTTGCCGTCGTCCGGCACTCTGGTCACGGTCGCGGCAGGCGTATTGTTCTTATCCTTCAGAAGGAAAATGCCGACGACGCAGCCAACGATGACGACCGCAGCCAGCGCAATGCCGCCGATGAGCATCGGCACGCGCCTGTCGTTTTTCTTACGCTTCCGCGACGCCGCCTGCTGCGCCTGCGGACGGTTCGCCTTTTCAAATTTTCCCATGATCCGTCTCCTTTACAATATGGAAAAGACGCGCGTCTTCCAAAATCATGCGTATGGATATTATATCGGCTTTTCCCCAAAAAGCAACAACAAATTGTTGCTCTTTTATTACAATTTAGGTACATTATGTAAACCTGTTGGGTCGAGCCGATGTCTACATTGCTTTAGACGCAAAAAAGCGGAAAAGGTTTCGCCTTTTGTTCCGTCTTTTTTGGAAAAAAGATTGTCTTTCCGTCTGCCGCGTGCTATAATGCCCACAGCCAAAAGGAGGTGACGGAAATGAAGCATAAGGAAATTTGGAGGACGGTCAAGTATCTGATGGTTTCCGCCTCTTCCGGCCTGATCGAGCTGGGCGGCTACGCGCTGCTGAGCCATGTGATCGGCTGGGGCCACTGGATCAGCTATCTGATCGCGCTGGCGGCCTCGGTGCTTTGGAATTTCACGATCAACCGGCGCTACACCTTCCGCTCCTCCGCAAGCGCCACCTCCGGCGCGCTGAAGATTTTCCTGTTCTATCTGGTCTTCACGCCGCTGAGCGCCGCGCTGGAATATCTGCTGGCGGACAAGTGGGGCTGGAACGGGATGCTGGTCACGATGCTCAATATGTTCCTCAATTTCTGTTTGGAATTTCCGTATCAGCGGTTTTTCATCTACCGCAACTCGCTGGATACCAACGCGCTTGCCAAGGCGCATGAGAAAGAATAAACAGCAAAGCGGGGGTCGCCTCTTTGAGGAGACCCCCGCTTCAGACTGTCAAAAAAGTCCGTAACCGTCAAAATAGATTAATTTTTTAAGAAAATT
>USIH01000097.1 GCA_900554705.1 uncultured Eubacteriales bacterium | reverse complement strand
GTTTCTTCTATTATACCAGAAACGAGGGCGTTTTTGTAGTTCTTTGACAGACTGACAATGCCCCTGAGGCCTTGCCTCAGGGGCATTGCTTTTCAGAGACGTTGCTTACTCCGTTGTTACGGCAAAGCCAAACGGCGCCAGCGCCGTGTGCTCCAAGCCCTCGGAGAGAAGCACCTTCCCGCCGGATCCATCGGGAAGCGGCTGTGTCTCCGCGCTGAAATTGCAATACACGCAAACACGCCCGCCTTCGTAACACCTGCAATACGCGAAGAGCGTCGGCGCTTCCAGCAGGCAGAAGTTGCCCCATTTCAGAACTTCGCTTCCGTTTCGCAGCGCGATCAGCTTGCGGTAGAAATGTAAAATGGAATTACTGTCCTCCAGCGCGCGCTGCACATTGATCTCGGCGGTGTTGGGATTTACGTCGATCCACGGTTTTCCGGTGCTGAATCCGCCGTTTTTCGTCCCGTCCCACTGCATGGGCGTTCTCGCATTGTCGCGTCCCTTATGGAGGATCCCGTTCCACGCCCACGCTCTGCGCGTTTTGTTTTCCTTCAGCAGCTGGATGCTTTCAATATCCCGTAGCTGCGCGGCGTCGGTAAACGGGAAATTCGTCATGCCGATCTCCTCGCCCTGATAGAGAAACGGTGTGCCGCGCTGTAGATACATTGCGGCCGCCAGCATTTTGGCGCTTCGTCTGCGCAGCTCCTCCGTCGCCGTGCAGCCCCAGCGCGACACGATGCGCGGCTGGTCATGGTTCCCCCAAAACAGCGTGTTCCATCGCACGGTCTTCTGCCACGCGGCGGTCAGCGTCTTGAACCTTTGCAGATCAAACGGAATGACGTTCCATTTTCCGTTCTCCCCGTCTATGTCCATAATGTCAAACTGGAACAGCAGATCCAGCTCCCGCCCGTCGCCCACGACGGAATTGGCATTTTCCAGCGTCACGCAAGTCGTCTCGCCGACGCACATACAGTCGCGGCCGTCAAAGCACACTCTGCGCATCTGTCGCAGATAGTCGTGCAGCTTCGGCTGAAAGGCAAAGTAACGGTCGGCGAAGGCATAGCCCTCCCCTTCCACGCTCGGCAGCCCCGCCGCCTTGGCGATCAGGCTGATCACGTCCATGCGGAAGCCATCGACGCCTTTGTCGAGCCACCAGTTGATCATGGAATAGATCTCCTCGCGCAGCTTGGGGTTTTCCCAGTTCAGGTCAGGCTGCTTTTCTCCGAACAAATGCAGATACCACTGCCGTGTCGCAGCGTCGTAGCTCCATGCGGAAGGTGTAAAGAAAGAAGACCAGTTGTTCGGCTCCTTTCCGTCGCAGCCGTCGCGCCAGATATAATAGTCCCGATACGGATTGTCCTTTGACTTGCGCGACTCAACGAACCACGGGTGCTCATCCGAAGAATGATTGACCACGAGGTCCATCACGAGCTTGATGTCGCGCTTGTGCAGCTGTGTGAGCAGCTCATCAAAGTCCTCCATGGTGCCAAATTCCGCCATGATGCGCCGATAGTCGCGAATATCGTAGCCCATGTCCGCATTGGGTGAATCGTAGACCGGACAGAGCCATATCGCGCCGACGCCCAGCCATTTCAGGTAATCCAGCCGCGACAGGATCCCCTGAATGTCGCCGATCCCGTCTCCGTTGTGATCCTGAAAGCTGCGCGGGTAGATCTGATAAAAAACGCGCTCCTTCCACCAAGCGTGTTCCATATGCATTTCACTCCTTTACAATGTACGCGTCAATGATCGGCAGCACGCCACGCGTCGCTGCGAAGCATGGAAGTGAGCCGCCCAGCAGCACCACCCACGGCAGCGAATATGGCAGCAGCAGGACGAGCGCCGCAGCAAGCGCGACGGAGAGCAGCAGCCACCCCAGCACGACGCGAGGGGTGTGAAATGTCAGACAGATGGCATTTTTCAGCACATCCGACACACGAAGCATCACTCTCGCCTGCATTTGAAAGGCAAACGCTCCGACGCAGAGCAGCAGATAGCTGCCGATCAGGCAAAAACAAGAAAGCGCGACCGCGATACCTGCGCCTTCGGGGAGCCGATAGTAAAACCGGCATCCATAGAGCGCCAATGCGGGGCCTGCGAAAAAAACGGCTCCGAACAGAAGGGACGGAAAAAAGTTCCGGCAGAAGTCGCGCCAAAAGCGGCGGTAAAGCCCCTTCTCCTCCAGCAAAATGTGCTGACACGCGCTGCTCAGCGCCGTCCATCCGGCGGGAAGCGTGAGCACCGGCAGGCAGGTCAGCAAAAACAGGAGATTCAAAACGATCAGCGAAAGCAGATTTCTGACGCAGAGCCGGAAAAAGCTCGTGTTTCTGTCACTTGCCTGCATTGCCGAGGTTCCTCACTTCCTTGTAATACGCCGAAGGGCTCATGCCCGCCATTCTGCGGAAGAGCTTTGAAAAGTAATACCGATCCTCGATCCCCACCAGATAGGCGATTTCGGAGATCGGCAGATCCGTCGTCGCGATGAGCTGTTTCGCGTTGTAGATACGCAGCATATTGGTATAAGCAAAGATCGGTGAGCCGGTCAACCTTGAAAACACGCGGTTCATGTAATCGAAGTTCATCTCAAAGGTCTCCTCGATCTCTCTGCTCGACAGGGGGCTTGCATAGTGCGCATTGAGGTAGCGGATGAGCTGCTCTGCGATGATCTCCGACTTTTTGACCGTCCGCCCCTGTGCGTAGCCGCGCGCCAGCAGGTGCTCATGCGCCACCTCCAGCAGAAAGCAGTGCAGCTGCGCGGAGGTCCTGCGCTTATAGTGCTCCTCGCGGGCATTGTAGCAGTCCAGCGCCGTGCGCAGCGTCGCGTTGGACTCATTTTTCGGCAAATGAAACTGCTTTGGCAGAAATGTAACGGGGTCGGTGGGATCCTCGTCGTCCAAGTTGTAACTGATCAGGCTCAGTCTGCGTTTTTCCGCAAGCTGTGCCATCGCCGCCTCCTCGTCTGCCACCGCCGCCATCGCCGGATGGGTAAAATGCGCATAGTAGTAATTGCAGGTCGCGCGCTGGTAGCCTTCATGGCAGCGCCCCGGCTCCAGCAGGAAAAAGTCGCCTGCCTTCAGATGATAACGTATGCCGTCCTCTTGCAGATACATATTCCCGTCACGGATCACATACAGGACATATTCATTCACCGTCCGCGAAAAATGGATCCACGGCTCGGTATAGTTGATCCTCCCCAGCATCCGTACACGCGGGAGCAGATCCGCATTGTAAGACAAAAGCATCGTTATTCCTCCAGTTGTATCCACACGGCAGTCCAGTACCGGACATCGGGCAATGTTACGGTATAGACACGACCGGTCGGCGTCTGTGTATAGCGATAGGCAAGCGGTCTTGCCCGCAGGCTTTGCTCATCCGGCGAGGCGCAGTAAATGCCGCGCACCGGACGGTCGAGCCGGAAGGCAGCGGTAATGTCCTCAGCCGGTGCGGGTTCGTTCTTTCCCTCGTTCCACCGTGCGCCGTTTCCCGACAAATTGATCAGGTGAAGCGTCAGTCGCTGTTTCGATTCCCGCAGGATCGTCCAGACCGTGTCCGCCTGCCCGTCCGTGGAGAAGGTGCACCGCTCGGATCGGAAGCACACGTCCTCGTTGATGCCGCCGGATGCCGTCTTGGTGATGTCCATACCATGGTCATTATACAACAGATCCTTGTATCTGACAAGGAAATCACAATACCGCTGCACGACCGGAAGAAAATCCTCCGCCAAATGTGCGTAGTTTACATAATAACTATCCTGTAGCAGGCCATAGTGCTCTCCCAGCACGAGCTGCGTTCCGCCCGAAGCGGAGATCGCCGCCCACGCAAGGCGGAACGACCGCTCTGCGGCAGCTTGATCCGCCGACTGAAACGCCTTGAGGTACGCAGCAAGGGTCACGTGCTTCCCCGCGCACAGGCGTGCTTCCCGAATGAGCCGATAAAGGTCAAAATAGGTGTCATGCGGCGGCCATACCTCGATGTAGACCGCATCCTGCGCGGATGAGGCGACGGACTCCATCGGCCAGTCGTTGACGGCATTGAAGATCACGCCGCCGTCCTCGGCTCCTTCACGCACCGCCCGCGCCGCGTCGTCGATCAGGCTTGGAAACTCATCCGCCAGATCAAGCGGCCGGTGTCGGTCATCCCAGACCCACTTCGGGAAACCGTAGGTATCCATGTGGATGCCGGAAAAGCCAAAGCGCACTGCAGCGCGATACTCCTCGATGATATGCGCCCTCCAGCCGCAGGAGGCCGCAATGTTCATGTAGTACAGCCAGTCGGCAAAGGTCATCGGCTGCCCGTCCATGGTGTACATTCCCCACTGCGGATGCTGCGCGAAGGTGTCTTTCGTCGCGGCGTATACCGCGCCGTAGGCGATGGGGCGGATGCCGTGTGCCTTGCAGTCGTCGATCTTTTCGCGGATGGTAGGAAGCGCCATCCGCCGTCCCATTGGGTCTTCATAGACCTCCGCAGGCGGCAGGAGGCGGTCGTGGCGGTACATCCAGTCGTAAAACTGCACGGCGTTGATATGCAGGTCGCGCATCCATTGCACATCCTCCGACCCTGCGTCGTCTGCGGAGAAGTCGGCAAGGAAGCCGTAGCGGATCTCCGCTCTCCGATCCGCTACCACATCAAACGCGCCTTCCCATACGCCGTCCGACGCGGACAGCAGCAGACCGTAGCCGCCGATCGGAAGCTCGCCAAGATACAAAACGTCCTGCTCCTGCCTGACCGGAACGTCGATCTCGCGCTCCATGGAAAACACCTTGCACGAACACACTTGTGTTCCGCGCGGCAGGCGCAGGCAGACCGTCTCTCCGCGCAGATACTGTGCCTTGTCAAAATGGCAGATCAGCGTTTGCTTCATCCCTTCACCGCCCCCTGTGTCAGGCCGCCGACAACGGTCTTGCGCTGAAAGATCACAAACAGGACGATGACGGGGAGCAGCGCCATGAGCGACGCGGCAAACACCCACTCCCACCGCGTTGCATACTGCCCGTTCAGGCGCTGCAACAGTAATGGGAAGGTGATCATCTCTTCGTTTGCACCGACAAGCACCTTTGCCGTGAAATATTCCTCCCAAAAGCCCTGAAAGGCAAAGATCGTCATCGTGCCAACGGCGGGCGCCGAGAGCGGAAGCATCACGCGGAAGAAGATGTCCTTGTGTCCGCCGCCGTCGAGAAGCACCGACTCAGACAAAGAGTTTGGCAGTCCGCGGAAGAAATTTCGCAGGAAAAAGGTGTGGCCGCACACGTTTGTCGCAACGTAAACCAAGATCAGTCCCGCACGCGTCCCGATCAGGCCGTTCGGCAGGCCGGGCAGCGAGAGCTTCTTCAGCACCAAGAACTGCGGAATAATGTTCAAAAAGCTCGGCATCATCAGCGTGAACAGGTAGATCGCAAAGAGCTTGTCCCGCCCCGGGAATTTGATCTTTGCAAAACCGTAGGCGGAAAGTGTGGAAATAAACACGGAGAGCACGACGGTCAGCACGCTATTGATCACGCTGTTTTTCAGCGCCGTGGCGAAGATGTCCATGTGGAGGATGTGCCGGTATGCCGAAAAATCGAGCTTCGTCGGAAACAGCTTCGGCGGATACGGCAGCACATAACTGAATTCCTCGAAGGAATTGGTGATCATAAAGAGGAACGGAACGGAAAAGATCAGCAAGGCTGCGACCAAAAAGAGCCACAGAAAAGCCTGTCCCAGCACCGTTTTCGCTTTTTTTCCACGGAGTTTCATGCTCATCCCTCCTGTTCCACGTTGTCGAGCTTGAGCAGCCGGTTCAGAACGATCGTCAGGACGACGATCGTCACCGCGGAGATCAGGCCGATGGCCGATGCCTCGCCGAACTCAAACTGATTAAATGCCTTGTTATACAGCATATATTGCAGCACCGACGTTTTTCCGTTCGGCGCACCGCCGGTCAGCATCATGACCTGAATGAACACATTAAACGAACCGATGATCATGTTCACCATCACGTAAAAGGTCGTCGGGCGCAGACTCGGCACGGTGATGTGCCAAAACTTGCCCCACAGTCCCGCGCCGTCCAGCTCCGCCGCCTCGTAGCGCTCCTTCGGTATGCCCTGAAGCGCCGCCAGATAGACCAGCATCGCCCAGCCGATATTCTTCCAGATCCCCATCAGCCATATCGCCGCGTTGCCAGACCACTCCCGCAGGAGCCACGGCACATAATCATCCATCACATGAAACACATCCACAAGCAGATAGTTGATCAGGCCGCGGTTGGAGTTGTTGAACATATACTGGAACACCAGGCTGACAATGACCCAGGAGGTGATGACCGGCAGGTAAAAGCCGACGCGGAAGATCGTCTGTCCGCGTCTGAGATTGTTGATCAGGTAGGCAAAGAGCATTCCGCCCAGCAGGATAAACGGAACCGTGACGATCGCATAGAGAAAATTGTTGCGATAGGCATACCAAAAGCGTGAGCCGCTGGAGAGCACCTTTTTGAAGTTGTCCCAGCCGGTAAAAGTGATGTCGCCCTGCACGATATGGTACTCGGACAGCGCGATGCGTATGGTAAAAAACATGGGATAGATCACAAACGCCAGAACAAGCAGCAGCCCGGGCAAAACGAACGGCACCGCCGTCCGGTAAGCGCGCAGGCTCTTTCTGATCGGCGAAACTCTGCGTGTTTGTGATCGTTCCAGTTGCGGCAGCTTCATCCGCGCCGCCTCCCTTTCCAAGGGAGCGCAGAACCGATGCGGTCCTGCGCTCCCGTTATTTCAGGCTTCGATCTCTTAAGAAAGCTGCTCGTCGATCCGGACCGCAGCATCGTGCATCGCCTCGGCGACGTCGGCGCCCTCAACAAAGATATTTGTGACCATTTCGCTCCAGATCTCCTGGATCGCGGAGTTGTTCGGAGAAGGAATTCTCGCACGCGCGGATTCCATCTGCTTCATGTAGACCGCCCAGACGGGGTTGCTCTGCACGGCTTCGTTCTGAACCAGAGACTTCAGGATGGGCAGCTGACCGGACTTGAGCATGGCAAGCTGCACTTCTTCGCTCGTCATGAACTTTGCAAACTCATAAGCGGCGTCCTTCTGCTTGCTGGTGGAGAAAACGGCAATGTCTTCACCGCCGACAACGGAGGCGCTGCGGCCTTCGTAGGTCGGGATCGTTGCAGCAACGATGCCCTTTGCCTCGCTGTCCTCGTAGGAGCCGAAATACCACGGGCCTTCGAAGAACATTGCGTATTCGCTGTTGATGCCGTCCCACGCGTCCACGGAGCCGTCCACGTCGCGGATGGTGAAAATCTTCTGATCGTGCAGTTCGATGAGCTTCTTCATCGCGGCAATGCTGGCCTCACTGTCCAGATAACCCGTTGCCTTCGTAAAGCCATCGTCCGTCAGTGTGCCGCCGAAGAGCCAGAAATAGGGGTACATATCCCAGTCGCCTACGCCGGAAACGTTCAGGCTGTAGGTGCCGCGATCCTTTGCCGCCGCGAGGAAATCCTCCATCGTCTCAGGCACTTCCTCCAAACCGATCCCCTTGAGCACATTCGTGTTCACCACGGCAGCCTTGCAGTTGGTGTCCAGCGGCAGACCGTAGTACTTGCCCTGATAGAGGTTGGTAGAAAGCGGTGCGTCCAGATAGTTCGCGGAGAGCGTGGCAAAGTCTTCGTAGTCGCTCAGTGCGACCAGACCGCCCTGCTTGGCGTAGGACGCGATGTTGGCGATGTCCACACGGGCAACATCCGGACTCATGCCGGTTCCGAACGAGGTGACGATCATCTCATGGAACTGGCCGCCGTCCTGTCGGACGGCTTCGACCTTAATGTCGGGGTGGGCAGCCTCCCACAGAGGCATGACCACATTCAGGAACTGTGCCTCCTCGGCATCGCCGTAGGTATGCCAGAAGGTGATGGTAATCTGGCCGTCGGAAGCCTTTTCCTTTTTCTTGCATCCTGTCATGCACAGGAGCAGGAGCGTCGCCGCAAGAAGCAGCGCAAGCAGTTTGGAAAGTTTGTTTTTCATGGTGTCCCTCCTAAAAAATGTAGTGTGCTGCGCCGAAAAGCAGGGGTGCGAATCTCGGCGCGGCCGCTCGGATACGGCCTGTCGCTGTCCAAGCGCCGGAACGGGGCAAATGACCCGTCCATTGGTCAATTAGAACAACGAACTACCTGTATTATATTGGCCGTTTGTGCATCCTGTAAATGAACACCGACGACAATATTTGTACTTTAGCGACTTTTTTCCTCTGATCGGGGGGCTTTCCGTCCTCCATATTGTAACAGGTGATCACCGTCCCGTCAAACCGCCAAGAAGGTTGTACCTAAAAAAGAGAAACCGCACCTGCGTGCGGTTTCTCAGTCTGTCAAAGAACTACAAAAACGCCCTCGTTTCTGGTATAATAGAAGAAAC
>USIH01000096.1 GCA_900554705.1 uncultured Eubacteriales bacterium | reverse complement strand
TTGCTCGTCTTCCGAACCTTTTTGGCAGTCTGCCAGCGTGTCGAAAAGAGTTTTCGACACGCTAAAATCGGAGGGAAGCTCTTGCTCCCCTCCGATTTCTTTTACCAGTTACTTAAAAACTCTGGCCGCCGTGCTCGTCAAAATGACGGTTGATCTGCTCGGTAAATTCCGCAGCGGCATTATAGCCCATCTTCTTTTGGCGGTTGTTCATCGCCGCGACCTCAAGGATGACGGCAAGGTTACGACCCGGCTTGACCGGAATGGTGATTGCCGGCACCTTGACGCCGAGAATGTCCATATACTGATCCTCCAAGCCGAGGCGGTCATAGACCTGATCGCTCGCCCACGGGACGATGTTGACGACCATGTTGACCTCCGTCTCGTTCTTGACGGCTGCCATACCGAAAAGCTTCGCGACATTGATCACGCCGATGCCGCGAATTTCAATATAATTCCGGATAAGCTC
Source organism: uncultured Eubacteriales bacterium (assembly GCA_900554705.1). Classification (GTDB taxonomy): domain Bacteria; phylum Bacillota; class Clostridia; order Oscillospirales; family Oscillospiraceae; genus JAZOXB01. Next base: position 8,091 of record USIH01000096.1, on the reverse strand, counting down.
CGGCGAGCTGCCCATGAGCGTATTGCCCGAGACCTTGTGGATCTCAACGGCGTCGTCCGCGATGAGGCGATGACCGCGTTTGAGAAGTTCTGCCGCCGCCTCGCTCTTGCCGATGCCGCTCTCGCCCATCAAAAGCAGCCCTTCGCCGTAGACCTCTACGAGCACGCCATGGCGCGTGATGCGCGGGGCAAGCGCATTTTTCAAATACGTGATGAGCGAGGAGACAACATAGCTGGTAGACTCGATGCAGTGCAGGACTGTAACGTCGTATTTCTCCGCCATTTCGAGGCATTCCGGCAAAGGCTCAATATTACGTGCAAAGATCAGTGCAGGGATCTTGTGCTGGAAGAGCTGGCCGAATATCTCAAGCAGGCGCTCATGCGAGAGGGTCTTGATATAGGCGTATTCCACCTTGCCGATGACCTGCAAACGCAGCGATTCAAAGTGGTCAAAGAAGCCCGCCAGCGGCAGGCCGGGGCGCGAGACCTCCTCCACCATGACCTGCACACGGTCATAGTCGGTCGAGGCGCGGACGACCGTCAGGTTAAACTCCTTGACGACCTCCTTCAGGGCAACGCTGTAACTGTTCAAGCCGATCCCTTCCTTCTGTCAAAGCCGTGGGTGCGCACGCACTCACATAACACAGTATAGTCTATTTTTCCCTATTTGGCAACCATGGAAAAGAAAATCAAAAAAAATCTCATTTTTTGCAAAATAACACTTGCATTTTCGCCCGCGTTCTGATACTATATTTACCGGCGTTCGAAACGTTATTTTCCCATGATTGGAGGTGCAGTAATTGGCAAAGTGCGATGTTTGCGGCAAGGGTGTTACTTTCGGCATTAAGGTCTCTCACTCCCATAGACGTTCCAATCGTGCATGGAAGCCCAATGTCAAGCGCGTCAAGGCGGTCATCGACGGTTCTCCCCGTCATGTCTACGTCTGTACGAGATGCCTCCGTTCCAATAAGGTTGAGCGCGCGATCTGAATTTTGAACACAGAAAGACAAGCCGTTTCGGCTTGTCTTTTTTGTATATTCAGGGGAGACTGCTGTGCAGTCTCCCCTGTTTCAATCACGCAAGAATCGCGATCAGCAGCACGATGACGCCGAGCGCAATGCGGTACCAGCCAAACACCGAGAAATCGTGCTTCTTGATATAGTTCATCAGGAAGCGGATGGCAACGACCGACACGGCAAAGGCAACCGTCATGCCCAGCAGCAGAACCACCCACTGCTGCGACGCGGTCACGCTGAACTTAAAAATCTTCAAAAGCGAAGCGCCCAGCATGGTCGGCACGGCAAGGAAGAAGGTATATTCCGCAGCGCTCGACCGCGACGCGCCCAGCAGGATGCCGCCCAAGATGGTCGCACCGGAGCGCGAGGTGCCCGGCACCATGGCAAGCACCTGAAACACGCCGATCAGCAGCGCGTCCTTCCAGCCAAGCTGCGACAGCTCCCGAATGCGCGGCGCGCGCTCACGATTGCGCCGCTCGACCAAGAGGTAGGCCACGCCGTAGAGGATGAGCATGGAGGCGATCACGGTGTCCTTGTAAAGATGCGCTTCCATCCAGTTATCCAGCGGAAGGCCGATCAGGATCGCAGGAACGCAGGAGAGCGCGACCTTGAGCCACAGGACGATCTTGTCCATGTAGCAGTAGTGGTCACAAAAACGCTGCACCGCGCCGACCGCCCGATTGGTGCTGGTCTCCGCAAACCACGAGCGGCGACGCACCTGCTTGCGGTGAAACGGCCACATTTTTTGAAAATACAGAACCACGACGGCGAGGATCGCGCCGAACTGGATCACGACCGTGAACATATCCATAAAATCCTGCGTCAGGATCGCCAGCCGCGCGGTCTCGCTGGAAGACCAGAAGTGGTCGACCAGAACGATGTGTCCGGTACTGCTGATCGGGAGCCATTCCGTAACGCCCTCGACGATACCGATCACGATGATCTTCAGCCAATCCAAAAAGGTCATGCTACTCCTCCGTTATGCCTCTGCGATCTCCAGAACATCCATGGGGCAAGCCTTGACGCAAATGCCGCAGGCGATGCACTTGGAGGCGGGCGACTGCGCAACGATCACGCCAAAGGGGCATGCCTGCGCGCACTTGCCGCAGCCGACACAGAGCTTTTTATTGATCATGTAAACGCCGGTTTTCGGATTCTGCGTGATCGCGCCGTGCTCGCACGCTTTTTCGCACTTGCCGCACTGCACGCAGGTCATCGGGCGCACCTTGCCCGCGCGCTCCACGATCTGAACGCAGGAAAGATCCGGATGAAATTCCTTGTAAAATGCGTTGGAACAGGCACGGACGCACTCCAAGCACGCCATGCATTTGCTGTCCTTTTTGACCATCAGTTTTTTCACGGGATGCACTCCTTTTCTGTTTGTCTCACCATTATAGCGAATTGTTCGAGATAAATCAACCGCCCCTTGCGAAAAAACCACGATTTATGACTAATCCGGAAAATGCAGGAGATACTAACGCTGCAATGCAAATAAGGAGGACACACATGAAACGATTTTTTGCCGTGGCATTGGTCCTGCTGACCCTTGCCTCCACCCTGACAGCCTGCAAGAGCAAAAACGTATCTGACGACGACAACGGCCGGATCACCGAAGATCGCGGCACGTCGCAGATGACGGAAACCTCCCAGCGCGCGACGGAAAGCACACGCAGAGAGACGATGACCGAAAGCACGCGCAGAGAGACGACGGAAACACGTCCGGCGAGCAGCGAAGCCTCGACGGAGACCCCGACTACAACGGGCGAAAGCTCCGTCTCCAGACGCGGCGGCAGACTGTACTGAGGCAGCGTCACGCAAAAGCCCATGGCCGCGCCGTCTCATGCGGGATCTGACGCGCGCTGAAGCGGCATTTTTCAGATTCCGGCATGAAATGCGGGCGTGTCGAACAGGATACTTCGACACGCCCACTTCGTTACATAGGGATCAGCAGCATCGTTCCGGCCGGTGCGTTCGGCTCCGTCAGGGCGTTTGCCTCCATGATGGCGCGCACCGCCGTCCGGTTCTCCTTCGCGATCTGCCAGAGGTCTTCCTCCCCTTCCGCGCGGCGAAGCAGGACGCTTGCGCGCGTTTCGTGCTGCGTCGTATCCGGCGTGATCTCGCCGCCGCTGACGCAGCGGATCTGCTGGCGCGCGCTGCTTTCCACGCGCAGCGTAATCGGGCAGCGGAGCTGTATCGCGTCGCTCCCTGCGTTGGTAAACAGCTCGCCGAGCTGACTGAGCTGCACACGCAGATTTCCGTTTTCCGCAAGCACGGTCTGACACGTCACCGCCGCGCGCATCGTCCTTGCCTGCGGCTGACCGTCCGTATCAAGGTACAGAATACCGCACAGGAAGGGCTGCTCGATCTGCACCGTCTCTCCCTCGCGGCGGATCACCGCCTCTTCCGGAATCAGACGCGCCTCAATGACCGCCTGCGCGCCGGTATCGCACTGCGCGCTGAGCGTCTCCCGAAACTCCTGCACATCCAGCACGCCCTCCGCCTCCCACTGCTCCCACACGGGTGCAAACTCCGCGTCGGTGCAATAGGCATCGGCAATGTAGCAGATCTCGGCGCTGCGGCGCGCTGTACACTGTGCGATCATGGTCACGCTCAGCAGGAGCCTGCGGCATTCGAGCTGGCCATCCGGCTCCGTTTCCGCCGCCGTCAGAGCAAAGGCGGTATCCAGCGCGCAATCCTCACACTCGCGCTCAAGCTGGACATAGTTGGAAAACGGGAGCCGCCAATCCTGCGTCCGCGTCTTTCCGTCGACGCCTTCATAGAGCGCGTGAACGAGCAGCGCCCCCTTGAACACGGCCTTGCTCCCGACGACCTTTTCGTCCTCTACCTCAGTTGCGTAGGTGCAGCGCAGGAGTCGGTCAAGGGGTGTCGCGCCCTCCGGCAGCTCCAGCTCCTCATTGAGCGTAAAGCTCTTCGCGGCAAAGGTCGCGCCGAGCTGCATCGGCAGCGTGACACGCTTGAGTTGCAGCTTCTCCGAAGGCTCTTCCACATCGTAGAACACCTGCTTTTTCTCCGCGTAGACGCACAGTGTGCAGCAGATGTTCACCCGCAGCAGGAGCTTGCGCGAGTTCAGCATTCGCGCATCCATGCCGCGCAGGGTGCACTGCGCGCTGAGGCTGCAATCCTCCTGCGAAGGATACTCCTTGCGGAAGGAAAACGGAATCTGCGTCTGAAGTTGCTGCATCTGCCCGTCCTCCGTGACGATCAGGACGTTTGCCTGCACGTTTCCGGCGACCGTTGCGCTGTCTGACGCGCAGTCCTCCGACCGAATGAGCACCGTACCCGCTGCATCGATCACGCGCTCCGCGTCTGGCAGGCTGTCCGGTACGATCAGCTCCGCCGTCTGCTCCTGACTCAGCGTTTCCAGCACGATACGATCGAGATATTCCATGGGTTTTTCCCGAAAAACGAAATCCATTGCTCTCACTCCTTCTGTGACATATATACGCTCACGCGGACAACTTTATGCGTACATTTCTAAGGCCTTCTTGCGCAGCAGAGACCGCAGGTGATCAGGCCGAGACCGATCAGTCCCACGGCAAGCTGCGACGAAAACAAAAGCGACAGGAGCATCCCCGCGCCGCAGGCCATGATCGCCGTTCCGAGTAGTTCATTTTTCTTACACATAAAAAACGCCCCCCTGCCAATCTATGCGCAGGGGGCGTGTTCTATGTTTTCATTTGCCACGGCTGTATCTTCTTCGCCGTTTCGTAGAGCCGGACATAGCTGCGGTAGCGCGACGGCTCCAAATCCCCCGCTTCCAGCGCCGCGCGAACGGCGCAGTCGGGTTCTTGCAGGTGCGCGCAGTCGTGGTAGCGGCAGCGGCCGAGATAGGGGGCAAAATCTGGGAAGGCGTACTGCAAGTCCTCTTTCACGATATGCTCCATCTGCTCGGTATCGAAGGAGGAAAAGCCCGGCGTGTCGATCACGCCCGTGCCGTCCTCCAGTAGATACAGCTCCACGTGACGGGTCGTGTGGCGTCCTCTGCCCAGCTTGTCGGAGACCTCACCGGTCTGAATGGTGAAGGAACGCTCCATGCAGTTGAGGATGCTGCTCTTGCCGACGCCGGAATTCCCCGTGAAGGCAACGAGCTTTCCGCGTATCGCATCGCGCAGCGCATCCACGCCCTGCCCCGTCTGCGCACTGGTCGGGAAGACGGCAAAACCGGCGTGGCGGTAGATGCCGATCAGCTTGGATGCGTCGTCCAGATCCGTCTTGTTCACACACAGAAGCGTAGGGACGCCCTGCGCGCCCGCAATGGCCGCGATCCGGTCGATCAGAAACGGTTCCGTGACCGGATTTGCACCGCTCGCAAGCACCACGAGCGCATCTAAGTTGCTCACGGCAGGGCGCAGAAAGGCATTTTTACGCGGAAGGAGTCGCTCGACCATCCCATTGCCGTGCTCCACGGAGAACAGCGCCTCGTCGCCGACCAGTGGCGTCAGGTGTTCCTTGCGAAAGATGCCGCGCGCACGGCAGCGCGTCACGCTGCCGTCCGTCTCGCGCAGGTCATAAAATCCGCTCAGCGCGTTTACGATGCGTCCTTGACGCAATGAAGTATCCTGCATTTATCCCTGCGTCCCCGCAGACTCCGTAGGCTCCGGACCCTTAGAGACGTCGATCGTGATGTAGGTGCCGCGATCGACCTCCGTATCGGGCAGGAGGCTCTGGCTGCATACCTGTCCGGCCGGCGTGGAGGGATCGTAGACCTCATTGACGCGGTAGTTCAGGTGAGCGGCCTCCAGCAGCTTCGTTGCTTCGTCAAGTGTCTTTCCCATGACGTTCGGCACTTTGATCTTGGAAGAGCCGGTGCTGACATAGAGCGTGACGGTCTGACCCTTGGTCAGCGCGGTCCCCGCTACGGGATCGCTGCGGATGACGCTGCCGGAGGGAACGCTGTCGCTTGCCTCGTCGCGTGTCACGACGTTCAGATTCAGCTTCATATCGTCCAGACGCTTTTTCGCCGCTTCCGATGTCATATTGGCAAGCTCCGGCATCTTGTTGGAACCGAGGCTGATGTAGATCGTCACCGTCTGTCCCTGCTTCAGCGCAGTGCCCGCCGTCGGTTCGGTGCGGATGACGCTGCCGGAAGGAACGCTGTCGCTCGCCTCGTTCTGCGGGAGGAGCTGAAGATTCAGACTCTCGACCAACAGTTTCATCTTCTCGCGCGCGTTGTCCTCGGTATCGTTCGTCAGATCGGGCATCTTGCCGGAGCCGAAGCTCACGTATATCGTCACCTGCTGACCCTTTTTCAGCTCTGTCTTCGCCGCAGGATCGGTGCGCGTAACACAGCCGCGCGGAACCGTTTCGCTTGCTTCCTTCTCAACGTTGGTGCGCAGATTAAGCTCCATGGCGTCAAGCTGCTCCTTGGCGGCCTCCTCCGTCTTGCCCTGCAAGTCGGGCATTTTGTTGGAGCCAAGGCTGATGTAGAGCGTAACGGTCTGGTTCTTTTTCAGAACGGTTCCCGCCTCCGGCTCTGTGCGGATGACGTAGCCCTTTGTGATCGTCTCGCTTGCTTCCTCCTCGGTCTGCGTCTTAAGACCCAGACCCAGCGCCGTCAGTTCGCTCAGCGCCGTGTCGCCGCGCTTGTCCGTAAAATTTGGCATTTTGCTGGTGTCCTTGCCCTTGCTGACGACGAAATGCACCTCACGGCCGGGACGCACCAGATCGTCCGCCTTCGGCGTCTGGTCAATGATGATCCCTTCTTCGAAGCTGTCGCTGAACTCCTCGTCGTAGTCCGTGACGTTGATCTTGAGGTCGGGATAATCCTTCGGGTCAATATCCGCGAGGTAGGAGCCGATGAAATCGTCCACGACCACGCTATCGCGCGAACTGATCGTCGTCTCAGCACCGTTTGTGCCGCCCTTGTTTCCGCTCGGACGCTTGAGCAGCAGAACGAGCAGCAGGATCAGCAGCACCAAAGCGACCGCGGAGGCGGCAATGATGGCAATGGTCAGGTTTTTGCGGCGGCGGGCAGCGGCCTGCTCCGCCTCGCGGCGCTCGCGCTCGACGCGGCGCGCCTCGACGCTGTCCGTGGAGCGCGCGGCATTACGGCGCGCGGCATAGCGCTCCGCCTCGGTGCGCGTCATCCCGGGATGTGCCGGTGCGGGCTGGGGCGGCTGCGGGGCAGCAGGTCTCGGTGCAGCGGCAGCAGCGGCAGCCACGCCGGCCGCGCCGACGATCGGCGCCGCGCCAAAGGTGAAGGTGATGGACGGGTTCTTGCGGAACTCCTCCATGTCGTGCAGCATTTCCGCCGCAGAGGAATAGCGGTTTTCGGGATTAGACGCCATGGCGTGCATGGTGATCTGCTCGATGCCGCGCGGAACATCCGGAACAAAGCTGCTCGGCAGCGGCGCGCCGCCGTTGATGTGCTGGATGGCAACGGCGACCGGCGTCTCGCCGTCGTAGGGCGTTCTGCCCGTGAGCATCTCGTACATGACGACACCCAGCGAATACAGGTCGCTGCGGTTATCGACCCGCGCTCCCTTCGCCTGCTCCGGCGAAATATAGTGCACGGAGCCGAGCGCTTCCCGCGTGAGGGTGTTCTGCGCCGAAGCGATGCGGGCAATACCGAAGTCCGTGACCTTGATGCTGCCGTCCTTGAGGATCATGATGTTATGCGGCTTGATGTCGCGGTGGATGATGCCGCGGCTGTGCGCATGGTCGAGCGCCTTTGCGATCTGCATGGAGAAATGCAGCGTCTCGCGCCAGTTCAGGCGTCCCTTCTTCTCAAGATACTGCTTTAGGGAAATGCCATCGATCAGCTCCATGACGATATAGTCCGCGTCCTCCGAATGCGACACGTCGTAGATGCTCATGATGTTGGGGTGCGAAAGCATCGCGACCGCCTGACTTTCCGCGTGGAAGCGGCGGCGGAACTCGGCGTCCGAGGCCAGGTCTTTTTTCAGGACCTTGATGGCAACAAACCGATGCAGCCGATGGCAATAGGCTTTGTAGACCACCGCCATGCCGCCGACGCCGATCAGCTCCGTAATTTCATACCGGCCGTCCAGCTTCTTACCAATGTTCTTATCCATCTACTTCTCTCCTACTCAATC
>USIH01000095.1 GCA_900554705.1 uncultured Eubacteriales bacterium | reverse complement strand
TCTCTATACGCCGACGGGCGTGAGTTGCTCGTCTTCCGAACTTTTTTGGCAGTCTGCCAGCGTGTCGAAAAGATTTTTTCGACACGCTGACCTGGGAGACAGCAGTCTCCCCGGTTTCGTTTAGAAGTGCAAAACGCCTTTTCCGAAAAGCATGACACTCAGGGCAAAATAGAGCGCCGTGAAAAGCGGAAGCAGGAGCACAAAGCGGAAATGCCGCGTCTTATGCCGGAACAGGCACATCCCCAAAAAGCCGCCGAGCGCGCCCCCAAGCGCCGCAGTGCCAAGCAGCGTTCGCTCGGAAATGCGCCGGAGGCCGCGCCGCGCCCTATGCTTGTCGATCCCCATCAGGAGGAAGGACAAGAGATTCATGAACAGCAGCCACGCCGCATATACATATGCCATCTGCTTCATCCCTTTCGGAGGTGTCTATGAAAATCTGTAAACTCTTGTTCTGCTCTCTTTTGATTGTAACACTCACGGCCTGCCACGTCAAGCGCGCCGACGTCTTTGTCGTCTCGGACGAGGTCATGACGACGGAGCTTCCCGCAGGCACCCTGCGCACCGACCTTCCGCAGACCCTGCGCATTACGGCCACGGCACAGGACGGCCGTATCGCTCTGTTTGAATGCGCGGATTACGAGGTCATGGAGGAGATCTTCCCCGCAAAGACGCTCGACGAGGCGCTGGTGCACCTGACAGGCAGCGACAGCGCGGCGCTCGAACCGGTCTGTGTGGGCGGTTTTCCGCATTCGGGCTACCGCTTTCGCTGGAATGCCGCCGGTGAAGAAGGGGTGCTTGCCTGCAACGGTCTGCTGCTCAGCGACGGAACTTACTACTACGCTCTGACGATCTCGTGCGACGCAGATAAAGAACGCACGTACCGCGACGAGTTCTCCCGCATTCTGTCCGGAACGGAATTGAGCTTCGAATAGCTTTACTTTTGCGCGCAAATCGTGTACAATAGCGTCGGGTGATAGACAATGAAAAAAGCGCTTCTTCTGTTGTGCTGCCTCCTGACGCTCCTGCTCGGCGCGTGCAAAAAGGAGAAAACGGAGGATTTCCCGATCGTCGAATATATGCAGGAGCACTGGGCAAACTACGCGCCGTTTTCCTATGACGAGCGCTCCGCGACGCTGACCGTGACGCTCTCCTCCACCCTGAGCTACGACGATGCCTGCGCGTTCGGCGCAAGTGTTTACTGCGACACGCTCGCGCCCGTTACCTATGTGGAGCTTACCAAGCTGATCGGCGCCGACCTGATGACAAATCTCGGCTGCGACGAGATGCGCGTTGTCGCGCAGTGCAAGAGCACCGACGGGCAGACGATCTTTTCCGTCACCAACGGCGGCGCGGTGGAAACCTGCTGGGAAGAAAGTGAAGAGAACCAATGAAAAAGCAGTCGGTATTTGACGAAAAAATGTGGAAATTCCTTCTGGTCGGCATTCTGAACACGGTGGTCGGCTACGGCCTGACGTACCTGTTTCTCAATGTGTTCCACTGGGGGTTTTGGCTCTCCACGATCGGAAGCTATGTGCTGGCAAGCGTCATGAGCTATTTTCTCAATCGCTACTTCACGTTCCGCTACGAGGGCGGGACGCTTGGCTCTGTGCTGCGCTTTGCGCTGAACATCGCCGTGTGCTACCTTGCCTCCCACGGGCTTGCAAGGCTCATCGGCCCCGCCTTTTTCCGCTGGTTCCTCGGCATCCTGCCTGACGGACTGAACCGCTTCCTTGCGCGGCTCTTTGCCGATCCGGTGACAAACCTGACCGCACTGCTTGCCATGTGCTTCTTCGTTGTCTTTAACTACCTCGGGCAGCGCTTCTTCGCGTTCCGCGAAAAGAAATAAAGCGGAGGTCTTCTATGGCAACTTCGGCAGAAATGATCGACTACGTCTGTGAGCAGGTCGCGCCGTACGGCGACGTGCGCAGCAAAAAAATGTTCGGCGAGTATCTGGTCTACCTCAACGACCGGCCGATCCTGACGGTCTGTGACAACCTTGTCTTTGTCAAGCAGCTGCCGCAGCTCGAAGCGCTGATGCAGGACGCGCCGCGCGGCTTTCCCTACGGCGGCGCAAAGGAGCACTATATTCTGGATCCGGAGGATCGCCCTCTGCTCGACCGGCGATCCCGCTGCTGGCGCAGCTCATCCCCGTTCCCGTGAAAAAGGCAAAAAAGCAACCACTGTAGAAATGAACCGCACCCCATTCGTCGGACAACGAATGGGGTGCGGTCGGTTTTATGCGGCTGCTGTTGCCGGTTTATAATTCGACCCACTGCTGCGTGCAGGCGGAGGTAAGGATCGCGCTGCACAGCACCATCTCGCGCAAACCGTCCGCGAAGGTCGCGTATTGTCCGTTCTGTGCGGCCGCGTAGATCTGGCGGAAATTATGCTTAAATGCGTCCGGAAAACCCTCCACATGGCCTCCGGGATAAGAGTCCACTTCGCGCGCACCGGAGGAGAGCAGGGACGGATCCTTGGCTGCAATGCGGTTAAATCCGTCACGCCGTCCGATCCAAAGCTCGTTGAGCCGCTCCGTGTCCAGATGCAGCGCCTGCTGCGTTCCCGCAACGGAGAGCGTCATCTGATTTTTTCTTCCGGCGAACATCTGCGAGACGACAAGGCTTCCCTTCACGCCGCCTTCCAGCTCCATGAGGATCTGCGCGTAATCCTCCGTGTGCACGCGGAAAGGTTCTCCCTTCGACGCCGCGCCGGAAAACGTCTCCGCCTTCCCCGTCGGGCGGAAGCGCTCGGGGTAGAACGTCGCAAAGTCGGCAAGGACGCGCGTGATGCGTCTGCCGGTCACATACTCCGCCGTGTCAAGCCAGTGCGAGCCGATGTCTGCCACGGCGCGCGACGCACCGCCGTCCGCCGTCTCCAGACGCCAGCTGTAATCCGTCTGGTAGAGCAGCCAATCTTGCAGGTATTCGCCGTGCACCGACAGCAGACGGCCAAGCTCGCCCGCCGCGACCATTTCCTTCATCTGCCGAACCATCGGATAGCAGCGCGAATGGAAGTTGACGGCGTGAATGCGGCCGTTCTCCCGCGCAAGGCGGCAAAGCTCCTCCGCCTCACCGACGGTAACGGTCAGCGGTTTTTCGCACACGACGTTGACACCGTGCGTCAGCGCGTAGGAGGCGATCGCAAAGTGCGTCTGGTTCGGCGTGCAAACGTGCACAAAATCGAGGTCGCACTCGTCGATCATCCTGCGATAGTCGTCGTAGGCCTTCGGGACGCACAGTCTCTGCGCAAGGGACGCGCAGTCGACGTCGTTGCATAGCGCGACGACCTGCACGTTGCCAAGGCGGCGCAGCGCCTCAATATGCGCGGCGCCGATAAAGCCCACGCCGATCACACCGGTTCTGAATTGTTTCATGTCCAGCCTCCTATTCCAGTATAAATCGCAGCGCCTGCGGCGGACATATTTGCTCGCAGGCAGGCCGCAGCCCATGCCGCACGCGGTCGATGCAGCCGTCGCATTTTTCGATCCTTCCGTCGGCATCAAAACGGATCGCGTCAAAGGGGCACGCCTGCGCGCATTTTCCGCAGCCGATGCAGGCCTCCTTGTTTGCAAGGACCAGCCCACGCTCCCTTGTAAAGCAGCCGACGGGGCAGACCTCCATGCAGCGCGCCTTTGCGCAGTGCATACAGCCGTGCATTTCCCTTGAGAACGTCCAGCGCTCCCCTGTTTTCTTCTCCGTTTCCGTAACGCTGCGCCAAGCGCAGACCTTGCCCCGACCGCGCGGCAGGTCGTTCTCGTCGATGCACGCGACCGCGCAGGCCTGACACGCGCTGCACGCCTTCGGGTCAAACCGTACCATGCTCGCCCTCCTCCCGCACACGAACGATCCGGCAGTGCGTCAGCCGGAAAGACGGGAACCCCGTATAGGGATCCAAATTCTGATTGCTGTAAAGATCGTTGATATCCGCCTCGGAATAACTGTGGAAGGCGTAAACGTCGTCGGGGCGCACCTTCGCGGTGCACTTTGCCCGCAGGGTGACGCTGCCAAGTTCGTTTTCTACGCGCACGCGATCCCCGTTTTCGATCCCGTATGCGCGCGCCGTATCCGGATGCAGCTCCAAAAGCGGTTCCGGAACGAAGTCGCGCAGCATTTTCACATGATTCAGGCGCGAATTGAGCGCGGTCGGGAAGCGCACCCCGCTGATCAGGTGCAGCGGATAGCGCGCATCGGCATACGGATCCGGCGTTTCCCACGTGGGGATCGCAGGCAGATCGGGGCAGTAGCGCTCGACAAGACCGGAGGCGATCTCAAACTTGCCGCTCGGCGTGTCGTAGCCCTTCGCCGTGTAATCTCCGGGAATGTATTTTTTATAGTTTTTCATCTTCACCGGCAGATCGTGCGCCTGCAGCGTCGCTGTCGTCCAGCCGGTACCTTGCAGGATCGCGTCGACCCAGTCCTGATAGGGATGCTTTTGCAGCAGCTCGTCGTCCATATCCAGTTTTGGCGCAAGGAGCTGTAAAATCTCCAGATCGGACTTGCTCTCCCCCACGCGCGCGACGGCGGGTCTGGAATAGTAGCCGTAGCCGTTGGGGTAGCAGCGAAATTCCTCGCGTTCAAAGCTCGTGCAGGCGGGCAGCACAATGTCGGCCAGCTTCGCCGTATCGGTCAAAAACAGCTCACTGAGTGCGAAGAAGTCCGTATCGCGGACGATCGCCTGCCGCAGCTGCTCCGGCTGCGGGAACATTCGATAATTCATGCCCATGCCGAAAATGCCATGGATCCGGAACTCTCGCTCGCCGCGCAGGTAAGCAGGCAGCTCATTGGCCTGCGCTTCGTTATAGGTGTTCCACAGCGGGAAGCGCTCGTTTCCGATCTTCGGCGCGCCCTTGGGGTAGCGCGACCACATAAACTCCGCCTCGTGCGTTTCATAGCCGGCGTAGCGATGGTTGTATGTGTAAAAAATAGGCAGGCAGCCGCCCTCGCGGTCGTAATTTCCGGTCAGCGCGTTGAGACAGGTAATGGCGCGATAGCTCTGAAAGCCGTTGTATTTCTGCGTGATGGTCCCTGCCGTTTCGGAGATCGCGGCACGCTTTGCCGTGGCATAGAGTTTGGTCGCCTCGAAGATCAGTTCCTCCGGCGCGCCGGTGATCTGACTGACACGCTTTAGGTCAAACTGCTTTACATATTCCGCCCACTGCGCGAAACCGACCGTGTGCTCCTGCAAAAACGCGCGATCCTCCCATCCGTTCTGAAGGATCAGGTTCGCCATGCCGAGCGCAAGCGCGCCGTCGGTGCCCGGGTGGATCTGCAAGAACAGATCCGCCAGGTTTTCCGTCGCGGGCGTGGTGCGCACGTCGATAATGACGATCTTCATGCCTTCCCGCTTGCGCTGCAAAAAATATGGCACGTTGGGCGAGTTGGAATAATAGGGATCTAGCCCCCAGCCCAAAAGGACGTCGGCATGGTCGATATCAGGCCATGAGAGCGTTCCGACATTCGCGTCCCACGCAAGATGGGTCGCCGTCTGGCAGGTGCAGCCGTCGCCGACAAGGTTCGGCGAACCGAAGGAAAACGCAAGACGCGTGAGATACGTCTTCTGCCATTTCCCGTAGCCGTTCATGAACAGGACGCTGTGCGCTCCGTGCTCCCGCTTGATGCGGTTGAGCCGCTGCGCGACCGTGTCTATGGCCTCCTGCCACGAGATCTCTTCGAACTGACCGCTGCCGCGCGGACCGACGCGCCGCAGCGGGTGCAAAACGCGGTCGTCCCGATAGATATAATCCTTATACGCCGCGCCCTTGGTGCAGAGCCTTCCCTTACTGTAGGGATGCTCCGGACAGCCCTCCACCTTGATGAGCCTGCCGTCTTTCACGTAGGCATTGACACCGCAGTGATGCTGTGGTGAGCAGATGTCGCACGTGGTTTTACATATTTGGATGCTCTCTGAGAGGATCTTGTTTGCCATTGCCGTTCACCCCATATAGCTCGCGATATACTTCCGACTGATCTCGATGGATTTCAGAATATCCTCCGTGCAGGACTCAAAGGCCTTGTCCTCGATCTCGATGCAAACATAGCCGTCATAGCGGATGTCATGCAGAGCGGAGACGAATTTGCCCCAGTCGATGTCGCCCTGTCCGAGGATCTTCGGGATATGGAAGCGCGCGGGATAGTTAAACATGCCGTAGCGATAGACCCCCTCCGCGTTCATCTTGACATCCTTCAAATGCACGTGTAAAATGCGCTCCTTGTATTCATACAGCGGGCGGATGTAGTCCGTCCCCTGTAGAAGCATATGGGAGGGATCATAGTTCAGGCCGAAATTCGGCAGCGGGATCTTTTCAAACATAATGTCCCAGACATAGGGGCAGTGCGCCAGATTGGTTCCGTTGGGCCACTCGTCTCTTGTGTAGTACATGGGGCAGTTCTCGATCGCGATCTCAACGCCCCGCTCGTAGGCATACTGCACGATCGGCGGCCACAGCTCCAGCATCAGCGCGATGTTTTCCTCCGGACACTTCGTCGTGTCGCGCCCGATAAAGGTCGTAACGCGATTGACCTGCATCAGCGCGGCCGCGTCGATCACGCGGTAGAGATGCCGGATATAAAAGTCCCGCTTTTCAAGGTCGGCATCCATCGGGTTCGGGTAGTAGGCAAGTGCGGAGATCTCAACACCGCGCTGCGCCGCATAGGCGCGGTAGTAGGCGGCCTTTTCCTCCGTGAGCGTGCCGACGTCGATATGCGTCACGCCGGCATAACGACGGATCGCCTTTCCGATCGGCCAACAGGCGACCTCGACGCAGGTCATGCTCTGCTGCGCAGCGCAATCAATGAGCTGCTCGAATGTATAGTCGGCCAGAATCGAGCTGACAAGTCCCAGCTTCATCATGTGCAAATCCTCCTAATTTTTTACTGACGCACCGCTTTGTCTCTGTTATACAGGGTCAGCACGCCGATGATCACAAGTCCTTTGATAATATTCTGAATGCAGTCCTTTACGCTGAGCACCGCAAGGCAGTTATTGAGCACCACCATGAACAGCGCTCCCGCGATCGTCCCGAAATAGGAGCCTTTGCCGCCGGTCAGCACCGTGCCGCCGATCACGACCGCCACGATCCCCTGCATGGTATACACGTCCAGCATGGAGGTGGAAACGTACGTAAAATACCCCGCGGCGATGAGGCCGGAGAGGCCGTAAAGGATGCCCGCAAGCACATAGGTCAGAACGACCACGCGGCTGCTTGCGATGCCCGCGTAGCGTGCAACGGAGCTGCTGTCGCCCACCAGATAGAGCCTGCGGCCGTACTTGGTATGGCGCAGGAGCAGAAAGAGCAGCAGCGCCAGCGCGGCACAGTAAAACAGCACTGCGGGGAAAATGCCGAGCACACGGTAAGAAAGCGCCCTACTCAGCGACGGTGCGGCCGATCCGGTCGGTTTTCCCTCCGTAATGATAAATTGCAAACGCGTGACCACATTGGACATCGCGTAGGTGATGATCATGGACGGCAGCTTGATGCGCGTCACACCGATACCGTTGAGCAGTCCGAAAAACGCACCGAGAAGAATGCTCATCAGCACGCACAAAAGGACGTTCTGGTCTTTTCCGTTCATCATCTGCACGGATAGGATCGACGTGAGCGACATGATGGAGCCGGCTGACAGGTCGATGCCGGAGCCGGTCAGGACGACCATGGTCTGACCCGCGCCGGAAATGGCTAAGAGCGAGGTCAGCGCAAGGATCGAGCCGAAGGCATTCTTATTGAGCGACTTCGGATTGAGCAGGATATTGACCGCAAAGACCGCTGCGGCCATCAGCAGTGCCATCAGCACCACGTTTTTTTGCACGAAGCTCTGCGCCCGTTGGCGAAGCGGAGTTTTAGTCTGCATCCTTCTTTTCCTCCCTTAGCGCAAGGTATTTCATCTGCTGCCTGATCGAGTTCATCATCGCGCGGTTGGCAAAGACCGTCAGCACGAGCGCGAGCAGAATGATCATGTCGGAGGCAAAGTTTTGCCAATAGGTCGTGACGGAAAAGCCCGGGATCCTGCGGCAAAGCAGATTGAAGGTCTGTGAAACGCCGTTTTGCGTCAACACCAGGATCAGCGCCCCGAAGAACGCGCAGGAGAGGCTCCCCCAGCCGCCGCTGAGCGCGATCCCGCCGAGGATACAGGCGGCAACCGTCTTCAGGCCGTACACCTCGCCCGCATTAGGGTCGCCGGAGGCGGTCATCGCCGTCATGCACAAGCCGGCAATGCCGTTGATCACACCGGCGATCAGATAGGTCTTCATGCGCGTGGCAGAAGTGTTGACACCGGAGGAATAGGCGTGGCGCAGATTTCCGCCGGTCGCGTAGAGCGCCCTTGCAAAGCGCGTGCGCTTCAAATAGACCCAGAAAAGCAGCACGCCGGCAAGGATCAACGCGGAGAACGGAAGGAAGCCAAATAGGAGCGAATCGTACGTTTTGTAGATGTACGAGGGTACCGTTCCCTGCGGCTTTGGCATGATGAGGACGTTCAGCCCCTTGACGACGAACACCATCGCATAGCACGAAAGCAGCACGGGAATGCGGAGATATGTCGTAATCAGGCCGTTAAACAACGAAACGGCAACGCAGGCGA
>USIH01000094.1 GCA_900554705.1 uncultured Eubacteriales bacterium | reverse complement strand
GGAAGAGCGCCCACCTGGCTGCGAAGAATAGCCCGGCGTTGTCTTTTGACGGCTCATGTCCCGAACCTGTTGGTCCAGTTTCGGGAATGCGCCGATGGTGCGGCAGACATTCCCGTACCACCAGTAACGAGGTTTTGACACTTGCTCAACTCCTTCCGTGTTTCGTTCTAAAACCCTACACATTTACAAGGGCTAAATTAAGCGGCTCCCGGTCGCTTGCGTACTTCTTTTTTGGGGTCCCATACATATTTAAAATATAGGAATCCGTATTGCGTGGCTCTCGCCTCGACGAGAATGTACCCGCGCGGCGCAACCGGCGGTCGCTGCGGGCTGTACTCCCGCACTGCCTCAGTCGCCGGTTCCGGCTCTGGGCGGACGCAGTTCCGGCTTGCTTTCCAGCGATGCCCGCCAAACTCCTTGCGCCAGTGTCCGTGCAGGTAATTCGCCAGCGCTGTGTAGTCCTGCCCATGGTCCACCTTGTCGCCGTTCTGGTTTACATAATAGTTGTGCTTTCTCAGCGGTTTGCAGTCAATCACGCTGCCGAGTCCCCATAGCCTTCCGATCTCATCGACCGGAATGCCGTCTGTGATCATGTGCAGGTGAAAACGGTTTGTCGACTTGCCCTGCCCGTATACAATCACAAGCTTTGCCTCTGGATAACGGTAGAGCAGTCGCCGGTAATAATTATCCCGGATTCTGCGCATCTCCTGCGCGGTATGTACCTCATTGTCTGCACCTAGCGTGAGGGTAGAGTAAAAGCTCGTCGGTCCGAAGTTTGCATTGACGAGCGCGGCAAACTTCGCCGCGGAGATCTTTTGATTAAATTCTTCGCGTTCCGACTCCGTCTGAAAGCGCGGCTTTTTCGGCTTGCTGGCCCTTAAGCCTGCGCCGCTCGATACCGTATATACGATCTGCTCGCAGACGCAGCCGGAAAACTTCCGCCGCTTGTGCCTCGTTGCCATGCTGTCCGCCCCTTCCCCATTTTCTGCCCGCTCAAAGCGTGGGCGGAAGTTCCGCCCATGCGTTCAGCGATCAGCGTCCAAATACTTAATGTTCTCCTGTATTGGCTCTTTCCCGAAAGCCTCCCGTAATTCGTTCGGCGTAATAGCACTTTCAATCTCTTTCATGACCTTATCCGCGCGGCGGTTCAGGCTGCGCAGCTTGAAAAACATCAGCGCTCCCAATGCCAGCCATTCCAGCACCGCCGCAAGCTCCAGAATATCAATGATCATTTTGCTTCAACTCCTTCCATCTGGGCGCCGCAATAACCGCACTTCTGCGGCAGGACGTACTCCACGCCGCTTTTTGTCCGCAGCTTCATCGGCGGCTTTTCCGGTCGACCGCAAACTGGGCAGCGAAATACCCGAAAGATATCATCCCAGCGCCAAACCTTCCTGTTTTCTTCGCTGCTTTCCTTTCTGCACAGCTCCTCTTTGCGCGCGGCTGAAAAAATACCCAAATCTTCCTCCGACGGTATCTTCCGTCGTCCATCTGATCCCCGTGATCCGCATCCCGCATTTCGGGCATTTTGTTGGATTAACTTTCATTTCGCTTTTTTTCAGGTCGAGCCTGTCCTCACTGCCGAACGGGAAATGCTGTATGTATCCTTCCTCGCTTATACTAAACTCGTCGAATATGTAATTGCAGTTCGGGCAGACCGGGCAGGTATCCAGATAACCCTCGACCTTGCTGCTACATTCTTCGTGGCGTTCCTCCGCCTCTGCGTTGACCGTCGGTTCTGGTGTTCGGAGTTTGTTGTAATACTCCAGCAGCGTGTCTGACGCGTTTTTCATCAGGGCCGTGCTACAGTCTGGTAAGTCCGCCTGACTCCATCCGTCAATGATCGCGTTAAGTGCGCACTTTTCGCAGTTGATCTTTGCACATGCCTCCATTGATTGCATGATCTCTGCGAATGTCATGCGCTCCTTGCCAAACAGAAGTTCCTCAGCTCGCTTGTTTTTCTCACTCATTTTCGTTCCCTCCTTTTATAGTTAAACTGCTTGACATCCGGATTTCGGTCGCGAAATGGCGTGAAACGGTCCCCGCAGACCGGCTCCAGAATCCGGTCCAGCTGCTCCTGCGCGTAGTCAGACTCCGGCTCTCACATCCACGCAATTCCCAGTTCGTTGTTGATCGCCTCCACGCGCTCATACATTCGAATCATGCGTTCAGCGCCGAAGCCCTCCTGCGCAAGCGCCGCCATCCATAGATCGCAGCCCTTCTGTACGCCTGCCTTAAAGCCTATATCCAGACCTGTCTGTAACGTCTCCTTGAGCCTCTGCGCAAAATTCATCCCTTCTCCGCCTCCAGTTCCTTTTGTTCCTGCATAAAGCCGTGCAGATAGAGCAGCAACAGCTTTTCAGCGGTGTTCACGTAGCGGTTCAGTTCTTTCTTGCTGATCTGGAGCTTGCCAGTCGTGATAACGCGCAGATCCGGCGTCCCGATCACCTGTATGCAGGCTGGCGGCTCTCGCTGCGGTCCGTCCTCCGTGATTTCAAACAGCGGCGGTGTCAGCTGGTCCATTGTGATACGCGGCGGGTATTTCTCGCCCCGGAAATCAACCTCCCACTTTTCATCTTCCATCGCTGTTTGAAATTGCCCCAGCTCGCCATAAAACAGCTCCATGATTTTTGCCATATTGATGCCCCTTTCAGATCGTTATAACTTCCCGCCGAGACTGGCGGGCTAATTTCCGCCCGACGCACAGATAGCAGTTTGTGCAGCTCCATGCGCCCTTGTAATTGTTCCGTTCCGAGCAGCGCACATTGTAGCAAAGTCCCTTTGTTGCGCGCTGCGGATTCCGTATGTATCCGTAGGCTCCGCTTTCTCGCGTTTCTGCGGCTCCAAACATGTTTCTCATTGTCCCGCTCCTTTTATTTTCGTCTGGGGACCGGAAACCCGGTCCCCTTGCAGTGACGGGCTTTCACCGCCTGCACCCGGCGCGCCGCGCCATCCGCATGATCGCTGCGCGTCTCCGGGCGAGCCGCCCTTGTCTGCTCAGACGGCTTGGGGGATGAGGAGGTCATGCGATGTCGCCGGTCCTTGCGCGGTCCGGCGTTGGGTAACGTCCCACAAAGCGCACGTTCCACACGCTTTTCTATTCCCGCCTGCGGTTGATCCAGCCCGCAGGCGGTTTGCAAAGCCGGGGCAATCCTCCCGCCGCCGTCTCATGGCGGAGCGGCAGCGGCAAAAGTCCAGATAATATAAATATGTACCCCGGCTGGTTGCCGATTTTATTTGCCGATGTCCTTATGCAGCAAGCCCGCCTCGTTTTTGGTAAGCGGCAGCGCCTTGCGCCGCGCCTGCTCCTCCGGATTCCACCCGCACTTTGCGCAAAAGAGCGTGCTTTTGTTGGCGCAGTTGTTTCCTTGCTTCGGCAAGCCGCAGGGCGGCTCCGGTCTTGCTTCGGTTTCCTCGTCCATGTCAAACCTCCTGTATGTCAATTCCAAATTTTGAGCGCATAAACTTTTTGTTGCGCAGGTACTCCTTTGTCCGCGTTGCCGTTGACTTGACATCCTCGACAATCAGCTTCCCGCCGGCTCGGTACGAAAAATCCGCCGTGTAGCGCACCGCGCGGACCCGCTCTCCCGTCTCCGTGCAGTAGCTCTCTTGCAGCGTAAACTGCGGTTGCAGCCTCAGGTCCGAGATAATCCCAGCCCGCAGCATGGTCAAAAGCTCGTCATAGCGCCGCGCCTCTTTTTTGCTGTCAAAGCGTATCCCGGAGCGCTTCTCCTGTGCGTTTTTGTACTTTGACTGCCGTTTTTGCTCCTGCTGTGCCTCCGGCAAGCGCTGTTTGGCGTAAAGCTCCCGCATTTTCGGCGGCATGTCCGCCATCGACTCAAAGCGCAGCCCGCTCATGTGCTAACTTCTCCGCGCTTTTCTGCATATCTGCAAAAATCGGTGTCACGGACGATGTTTTCCCGCTTCCTGCACCAGCGGAAGAGCGGCTCGCCGGACGGCGGCATTTTTTGATATGAGTAGCCGCAGTCCTTGCAGCGCAGAGGTACCATTGCTTCTGTTACAGTCGGAGCTTCGTCGATCAGCGTGCAGATCATGTCGTCGGTGATGCTCGGACAGCATCCGCAGTCGCCCACGCATTTTGACTGATGCAGTTTTTTGTATGCGTCCGCGTCAATCAGCCGCATGTTTTGTCTCCTCCTTCCGCCTGCCGTTGCTGCAATAGCTGTCCGGCTCGCAATATGGCAGGTTGTAGTCATCGCAGCTGTAAAGCCCTTTGTCTAGCTCCCTCCCCAGGTATCTGCAATCCTTGCAGTGCACAATTTCTGCGGCGTTAATAGTAGGCGCGCCGTCCAGATAGTTGATAATCGAGTCAAACTCCCAGTCTTCGATTTCGCCCTTGCGGTGGTTTTCCAGCGCCTTGTTATAGATTGCATCTGCATCAACCGGTCGCATTGTCATTTCCTCCTTCCAGCTTTCGCCCGCATTCCGGGCAATACTTAATCCAGAAAAATGTGCCATAAGGTCGGTTGTGGAGGCTGCAACCCACATATGGCGGGCAGTGCATCACCGACTCTGCAAGCAGTGCCGGTTTGCCGTAGATTGGGTCGCTAGGCTCGAAATAAAGCCTCATTTCCCGGCTCTCCTGATACAGCGTCCGACCTATAGCGCGGCAGTATTCGCACCCATCACTCAACGGTTTCAGTTCAGCCATCCTTCTTGTCCTCCATTTCCTCAACAGAATCGCGGGTCAGTACCCAAAGTTCCCCGGCTCTCTTGATCCAGTAAAGCCAGTCTGCCATGATTGCATCAATCACGGCAGCTGCCTTGTCGTGCGGCATGGAAAGAATCGCTTCGGCTGAAAGCTCCGTTGTTTCATCGTCCACGATCGTTTCGTATAGGCGACTGCGAATCGGAATCCTGCAATATTTTTCCTGCCCGTCAATCGTTCCACGAATTACTCCCGGTTCACTCACGCCTTACCCTCCTCTACCAGTGGTTTTATCCACTCCTTGAGCTGCATCGCGCAGGAGCAGCAAAGCTCAATATCAGGCGATTCCTCGTGGAACGCGCTTCGCACGTTTACATACGTCGCAGAGCTTGTAGGGTTTATCTCCGCCCCGCAGCGGTCACATACTCGTTTCGTTGCCATCCTTCTTGCCCTCCTACGGCTTGACATCCACGTTTACTGGGAACTCGGTGTGGAACTCGATCAAATAATGGTACGGGTCGGCGTGTGTGCCGGTGATGTCTTCGACCACGTAGAGCGTGTAGTCGTTGAGGTAAATGTAATTCTTCTTGTACTCGTTTGCACCGACCTTGCACGTTACGACCAGCTCCGAAGAGGAGTTGTTGCTGATGGACATATAGCCCTCGGCGTAGAGGATGATCTTGTCGGTTCTGGCGTTGTAGACCGTGATCCGGCGCTCGCAGCTGAAATTATCCGCCGCGACATTCATGTTGTGGTTTACCTTGTCAGCTTCGTGACAGCTGGTAAGCGTGCAAGCCAGCACAACCGCAGCCAGAAGCAAAGCAATTCGTTTTTTCATTTTTCAGTGTCTCCTTTCATTGCCTTCTCGGCTTCTTCCTCCGTCAAAAACACCGTTCGCCCGATAGCTTCCTTGTAAAATCTCCTGCGCCCGGTGATGTACGTCGTGCCTTGCCTGTCAATGCGGATTGCGTCCACCGTGACCGGCACGGGCTTTTTTGGGCGTGTGTAAAACATCTGTGACAGCCATACCGTATCGCCCGGGCGGATGCGCTTGCTGTCCATGTCCTCATAAGCCGCAAGGCGATCTGCCATCTGGACGATTTCGTGCGGCATTAAGAGGTGCAACCCTTTCCCGTTTACCAGCACGCAATCTTCATTCCGGCTTGTCATGCGTTCCATCGGCATCCTCCTTCCCTTGCATCTTCCGCAAAGCCTTCTCGGCTTCTTCGCTGGCGGGGAAAATCAGTCCCTCCGAGACGGCACCTTCAAAAGTCTCTAGCGCCATGTTGTATATAACACCTTTGCGAACATACACGATTGCAGGGCGCACATTTTTCATAAGGCGCGGGCAATCTTTGGATATTTGATCGATCATATTAGCGCCCACCTTGCACGGCGGCACCACGACGCGCCCGTCCTTGTCGGCTTTCATCAGCTCCACCATTCGTGAGATGGAGTAATCATAGCCGGAAAGCGTTTCCTCTATCTCTCGCGCCTCTGCGCACGCCTGCGGGGATAATCTAGAATCTTCATATGCTTTGAGCCTTTCCCATACCTCCTTCTGCGTGCAGCTTCCGTCATACGGACACAGCAACTCGCGGCACTGCGCAATGTCGCAGTAGTCCCCATCAAACGTTAGCCGCTCCATCGGCATCCTCCTTGTCCTCGAACTGCTTCAAATGTTCGCGCAGCTCCGCGCATACCCATGCTGCCTGATAGAGAAGCCCGATCACGTGTTCTGTCGCTCTCACATCGTCAAAAAGCCATTCCGGCATCATCATAATCAGGTCATCGTCAGATATATCCGACTCTACATATGGGCACTGGTAACTCAGAATTTCTCGTGTCAGATCGAGCAGGGAAATGTCTGCGCCGTTCTTCCCGTATCCGCGCACCCATACCTCTTTGCCCTTGACGTAGAACAGGTTCAGCGCCATTTCAAGATTGTTTTTCGGGGTATCCGTTGTAAGTCTCATGCCTTTTCTCCTTTCCTATAGGTATTACTCCGCATCGCTTGCAAACTTTCAGGTTCCTTCGTTTTCCCATCATTCAGCGCCATTCTCTCTTTGCGGCTTGTACGCAAGCGTCTTGTACGCCGCAAACACCACATTCCCCGCTTTGGTCAATGCTTTCGTGCCGCACACCGCGCATTCGATGAGGTACAATCTTTCCTCGCAGTAGTATGCGCGGAGCTTGTGTCCGCATCTTCCGCAGCATATGTCAGTCTCCCACGCAAGGTAATTCGTACCGTCGTTTTTCCCATCGAAAACCCGATGGCACAGCTTGTCAAAGTTCGATGCACCTTTCATAATTTCACCTCCGGCGCTTCCGGCAGCGGCATCCAGTGGGTGACTACGCTGCCGATGCAGTCCCGCATTGCAATGCCATCATATCTGCGCCACGTATCAGCGCTTGTTCGGTATGCTTCTCCAACAAATACGCCGTCCGTAGCAAGAACGCGCGTTCCAGTCTTTGGGTGCCTGTCATCCACGCTAATCCACTGTGGCACTTTCTCCCGAAGCGCGTCCCTCTCAGCTTCTGCCTTCGCATTCTCGGCGGTCAGGCGCTCGATGAGGTCGGCGGCGTACAGCCCGAGCTGGTCTTTGCAGTCCAGCTTGCACGGCAGCGGATCTTCTTCCATCATGCTTTTCACTTTACACTCGCTGCATGTTCCGAATCCAAAACAGCAACGCAGCGATTCTATCGTTTCTGTGTAGGTCATAGCATCACATCCTCCCATGTGACTTGCCCCGGAAGTTCTACCTGCGGCGTTTCCTGTATTCTGGCCTTTTCCTGTTCCCGCCGCATGGCTTTATACTCGTTGTACTTCGCGCGATACCTGTAACTGTCTCCGAAGATCGCCCATGCTGCTTTGACGACGTTCGGCTCATACGGACGTATGAGTTCCAGATCTGACGCAGCTCTTGCCGAGATCGCGCAACCGCAGCAGCCTGTGCGCTTGAGCCCGTAGACCTCGTAAGCGTCCGAATACCGGATACCAAAGAAGTTCTTGTACCACTGCTTGTCTGCGTCTGAGACGTAGTACAGCGGTCTGAGACGGAACTTTCCCGCCGCTGTCTCTGTAAAGCACATCGTCGAACTGTCGCTGCGCGGCACGGAGCGCATCCCGCCTTCGTCTCGGCGCTCGCCTGTAATTACCATGTCAAACTGCTTCTCAATGGCGTGCGCGGGATGTTTCTTGCAGATGTCGCAGCAGTGGTTGCTGACACGAAACGGAATCGGATTTTCCTTGATGAAATCCAACATGTACTTTGAGCTGTTGATGACCAGCTGAATATTTGGGCGCGGTTCTCCTGCCGAATTGCAACAGCACAGGAAATTGATTGCCTGCTCGCAGCCTGGATACCGTTCTTTCAGCTCCTTGCGCTTCGCCGCCTTGTCCTCTGCCTGATCGTATTCGTCGGCGATGGAAAGCGGAATGTTTTTCTTCTGCACTGCCTCCAGACCGGCGGACATGATCTTCGAAACGAAGGGCTGCCCGTATTCACGCGTCGCCTGCACGATGTTTTTCTTCGGGCGCACGGTCTGAATGTCCACACCGTACAGCTCCGCCGTTTCCCTCACGTGCCGCCGTGTTGCCTCCATCTCAAGCCCCGTCTCGAAGAAGTAATACTTGACCGGCGGCAAATTGAAGATCTTGCGGACATTCTCGATCATGTGAAGCATGATGTCGCTGTCGCTGCCTCCGGAATACGAACACATCGCGTTCGGATGCTCCCGCAACCGTTTTGCAATGATACTCTGAATTGCCTGAAACTTCGCAGGCGCGTCATAATCTGCATACGGCGGGCGCTGCGTGTATACGCTGCTGCGAAACTCGCCGTCTTTTTTCTTTCTCATTCTTTCTTCCCTCCCGTCAAAGCCCCGGCGTGTAGTGCAGCTTGCGGGCGGTTGCGTTCTG
>USIH01000093.1 GCA_900554705.1 uncultured Eubacteriales bacterium | reverse complement strand
TCCCATAGAGCGTCTTGAGCCAGTCGAACAGCTCCATGTTCTGCACCTGCGGCAGATTGCGGGAAAACTGCTGGTAGAGGTGGTGGTGCGTGTTGATCAGACCAGGGTAGCACAGAAGGTGCGTGCCGTCGATCACCGTTGCGCTCTCGTGCGGCAGGTTCTTGCCGATGGCGGCGATCACGCCGTCCTTGCAGAGCAGGTCAACGCCCTGCAATACCTCGTCCGCGTCATTGCAGGTGACAAGCGCGGAAAGGTTGGAAATCAAAAGTTCGGACATGGAATACTCCTTTTATGCCGCTTTCTTCTTTGCCTTGCAGGTAAAGATGGTCAGCGGAATGCAGATAACGAGCCAGACTGCGGCGCGGATGCCGGAGCCGAGGGTGAGGGGCTGTAGGAAGAAATTCAGAAGCGAGCTGTGGAAGACCAGTATCGCAACGACGCCCGCGATCAGAAGCAGTAGATACAGCGCACCGATCACGATGCCCATAATGCCGACGCCGGGGAGCGCGGCAGGGAGGTTCTTGCGGTTTAGCACAAGGACAAGGACGAAGAGCGCGACGGCAAGCAGAATGCAGACGATGTGCGTCGCCGAAGAGAGCGGATAGTGCACGACGGCGGGGCTGACGCCCAGCTCGCGCTCCATACCGCGCTTGCTCAGGTATTTTCCAACGCCGTTATCCAGCGTGTTTTGGATCTCGCGGTAGTCGGCGTTTGTCATCCGGTAGCCGGTCTCCCGATAGATCAGACCTTCGTTGTCGTAGATGTACTCCATGATCTCGTCGACAGTGAGCGCGTCGAGCGCCTTGCCGCCGATGAAATAGGCGCTGTAGCGGGCAAGCGCGTCGCCAAGGAGCTGATTTGCGTCGCTCTTTTCGATGATCTGCGCGATGTTGTCCGGCGTCAGGCCGTAGTCGCGGATGCTCTGCTTGTCGCAGTTGTCGTAGATGTACTCGGCGAGGCTGAGGTCTTCGCCGTTCTTTTTGATCTCAACGTCGTTAAGGTCGATTTTCGTAAAATCGTCCACAAAGCGTTTTTCAGAAAGCGTGGAGCGCAGAATGCCAAGACTGCTGGACAGCAGGACAAAGAGCGCGCAGAAAATGCACAGGATCACGGTCGCGGCCTTGACGCCGCAAGAGGGCGGTGTGCGCTTTGCTGTCGGCTGCGAAGGCGTCGTGGGATAGACGGGCTGACGCTTCTGTGCGTAGGGGTCTGCCGCCCTTGCGCCGCAGGAGCGGCAGAACATGGCACCCTCAGGAAGCTGTGCACCGCAGCTATTGCAGAACCGGACGTCCTTTGCCTGCGCGGCAAGCGAAGACTGCGTGTTGGAGGAAGGCTGCGCGGGAGCCTGCGTGTAGGGCGAGACATACGGCTCGGACGGCTGCGAGGCGGGCTGCTCATTTTGCGAAAATTGCGTAGGTTCGGTGTGTTGCGGAATGTCGTTGCGTTCGACTTTTCCGCCGCAGGAGCGGCAGAAAACGCTGTTGTCAGGGATCTGTGCGCCGCAGTGATTACAGAACATAACAGTTACTCTCCTTATTCCAGATAGTACGATTATATTACTTGGAGCGACATTTCGCAAGGGGCTGATGTTGCGAATTTACGACGGCGATCAGCGCCCAGAGGAAGGGCGTGATCATCGGCATGGAAATGGAAAAACAGGACTGGGCAAAATAGGCAAGCACACCGCAGCCCGCGACGAGCGCGGCTGCCGTCCGCTTTTTGATCGCGGTGCGGAAGGTGAGAACGATCAAGCCAAGGTAGGCCAGAAGAGCGAAAACGCCCTGATTGACCCAAATGTTGAGCGGCTCACTGTGCGCCGCGTCGAGATAGTACGTGTAGCCCTGCTGCCGGACAAAATAGCAGCCGCGCGCGGCGAGGGTATCGGGGCCGCCGCCGAAGAAGGGTTTCTCCTGAATTTTCTTCCAGACGGCGCGCCAGATCCCGATGCGATCCGAGCCGTAGGATGCGTTGACCTTGCCGTGCAGAATATTATGCCCTTCCGACAGAAAGCCGCTCGGAAGGTTTTTGCAGAAATAGAGCAGCGCAAGCGCCAGAACGATCAAAAACAGCGTGAGCAGCAGCAGAGCGGTGCGTAGGCGACCCTCCGCGACCTTGGGCGGACGGCGGCAGAGCCAGACCGAGGCACAGCCGAGAAGCAGCGCCATGGCAAACAGGAGCAGCGCCGGAAGGGAAAAGGAAAACTGATTGCCATAGCGGGAGAAGGTCAGCGTGAGCGAGCAGCCCATTGCAAGGCAGATGACGCTGTATGCCGCAGGAAGCGCGCAAATGCCCTTGCTGTCGCCCGCCAAGAGCCATAGCGGGATCAGCACCACGGCGATCAGCGCCACGTAAGCCGCTTCAACGCCGAGCGAAAAGGCAAAGTAGGTGCAAAGAAAGAGCGGAAAGAGGCACAGCCACCCGAAGACGCTCTTGCGTCGCAGCACAGTGGCAAAGGAAACGCCCATGCCGACGCTGAGCAGTGTCGCGCAGGTGTCGCAGTTGCCGAGCGTTGCAAGAAAGGTGCCGCTGCCGCCGCGCGCGAGGTAGAAATCCGTTCCCGCCGCGTAGATGCCGAAGGGGTTCTTCCCCGCAAGCTGCGCAAGCCCCAAGAGGCAAAAGGCGCAGCAGGCGGCGCAGAACACGATAAGCTCCGCTCTGCGCGGGCGATAGTGCCGCCGCAGCGTCAGGCAGACGGAGACATAGAGCAGGATCGTAACAAAGCCGTCCTTGCGCCCGTTGCCGAGCCAAACGCCGTCGTAGTCCGACAGCAGGGCGGAAAGACCGGTGAAGAGCACGTAGGAAAGGCAGAGCACCGTGAACCAGTCGGGCTTTGAGGGACGCAGACGCTTGAGAAACAGGCGCGCGAGGTCAAGCAGAGCAACGGAACCGGTCAGCGCGCAGCTCAGGATCAGAAACAGCCGGTACTTCAGCGCGACCAGCCCGTAATACCCCTTCGGTATGGCAAGCAGAAAGACGCTGGATAGCAGCAGAAGATAGATGCAGCACAGCCAGTGTGTCACACGGGTGAAGGCGTCGCGTTTCATACCGAGACCTTTCCGGCAAGGACAAGCTGATAATCCTCATAGTTGTGCTGCAGCAGTGTGGGCGTGTCCAGCTCATAGGGGCACTTGGTGCGGCAGACACCGCAGTGCAGGCAGTTTTCGATCTTCTTCATCTCTGCCTGCATTTCCGGCGTCAGCCATGCGGCGCTGGGCGCGCGGCGCAGCATCAGGGACATACGCGCGCACTGGTTGATCTGGATTTTTGCGGGGCAGGTGGGGACGCAGTAACCGCAGCCGCGGCAGAAGTCGCCTTGCAGCTCCTTGCGCTCGGCGTCGATAAAGCTGCGCAGCGCGTCGTTCATTTCTACGTCGCGCGCGAAGAAGTCCAGCCACTGGTTCAGCTCCTGCGGACGCTGGACGCCCCAAATGGGCAGCACATTATCATACTGCGAGATGAAGGCATAGGCTGCGTCGGCGTTCGTGATCAGACCGCCCGCCAGCGCCTTCATGGCGATAAAGCCCATGTTTGCCTGCTTGCATTTTCCCGCCAGCGCAAGCTCACGCGGCGTGGAAAGATAGCTGAAGGGGAATTGCAGCGTTTCATAAAGGCCGGAGTCGATGATCTCCTCGGCAACGCCGATCTTGTGCGCCGTGATGCCGATGTGAGCGATCTTTCCGGCGGCCTTCGCCTCCAGCAGCGTCTCGTACAGGCCGGTGCCGTCGTCCGGCCGGTAGCACTTTGCGGCGCAGTGCAGCTGATAAACGTCGATGCAGTCGGTTTGCAGCAGGCGCAGTGAGGTGTCGAGATCCTTCTTCAGAGCCTCCGGCGTTGTGGCGTGCGATTTGGTCGCGATGTAGATGCCGTCCCAGCTCCCGCCGAAGGCAAGCCCCAATTTTTCCTCGCTGTCAGAATAAGCGCGCGCCGTGTCAAAGTAGCGCATTCCGCCGTCGCGCGCCTGACGCAGGATGGTCACGGCCTCCTGCGTTCCGACGCGCTGGATGGGCAGCGCGCCGAAGGCGTTTTGCGGCACGGTGATACCGGTCGATCCAAGGGTGATGTTTCTCATGACAATTCCTCCGTTCTGATCTGTTTGAGTGGATTGCCCGCTATGGAAGCGCGGCGCGCCTCCTCGCGGAGTTTTTTTATCATTTCTGCGATCTGGTCGTTGACGCGCTCGATCTGCGCAAGAAGCTCCGCGGCGGAAACACGCAGTACGCCGCTGCGCAGCGCGCTGAGCTGGATCATGGCGTCGGAGGTCGCGACGCGGACGGCGTAGTTCTTTCCGATCTGGCCGACGAGCGACTCGATGTAGAGATCGGCGCTTTCGTTTTCCTTCGTGTAGACGATGCGCAGCTTGTCGCGCGTCGTGCGGGAGCCGACGCCGCCTTTGACGCGATAGCTGTCAAACACGACGACAAGCTCACAGGGGTGGTAGCCGCAGTAGTTGCTCAAAATGTCCAAAAGGCGCTCGCGCGCGCCGGAAAGATCCGTTTTTGCAAGGTCGCGCAGTCCATGCCAAGTGAAGATCATGTTATAGCCGTCAACGATGAGGTATTCCGTCTTCGGCGTCGGTATCTCGATCTGCGTCGACTGCACGGGTGCGGGCGGCCGATAAAGCACGCGTTTGTCCGGCCCAAATTCGCGCTCGATGATGCGCGCAAGCTCTTTTTCGTCCAAATCAAGGTTTTGCGTCCGCACGCGCGGCACGCGTTCCGGCTCTTGCGCATTCGGGCGCGGCAGAACGCTTTCTAAGTGCATATGCGCGGGCACCTCATTCCACTTGACGGGAAAACCGCCGCCGTGCGCGCAGAAGACGGAGTCTGGCGTGTTTTCCGGATCGCGCAGCGGGTCATAGGCGCACTGCTCGATCACCTGCTGGGCATTGTGGCACGGCGCATAGCCGCTAAATTCACAGAAAAGCCGCCCTTTCCCGCGCGTATAGGAGACGACCTGCGCCATATAATCCTGCATCTGCGCGGCAGGCGCTTCCCCCATCAGGTACATTAGCTCCTCATCGGCAACGGGCGGTGCAAAGCTGCCGCCCATGGCGCGAATATCGCCGATGGCGCGCCCGATCTGCTCCGGCGGGACTTCCAAGCGGAAGCGGTAAAACGGCTCGAGCAGGACGCTGCGCGCCTGCATCAGTCCCTGCCGGACGGCGCGGTAGGTCGCCTGACGGAAATCGCCGCCCTCCGTGTGCTTGAGGTGGGCGCGGCCTGCGCGCAGCGTGATGCGCATGTCGGTGATGGGCGCGCCGATCAGAACGCCGCGGTGCGTCTTCTCCCGCAGATGCGTCAGGATGAGGCGCTGCCAGTTGCGGTCGAGCAGGTCTTCGCTGCAATCGGTATCGAACTGCAATCCGCTGCCGCGCGGGAGCGGGGAGAGCAGAAGATGCACCTCTGCGTAATGCCGCAGCGGCTCGTAGTGGCCGACACCTTCAACGGTGTCCGCGATCGTCTCCCGATAGGCAACGGTGCCGCAATCGAAGGTCACGTCGAGCGCATAGCGCTCGAGGATCAGACTTTGCAGGACTTCAAGCTGCACCTGTCCCATGAGCTGTAGCTCCATGCGCTTTTCGTCAATGTGCAGCTGAGGCTCTTCGTCCTCCAAACGGCGCAGCAGCGGCAGCACCGTTTGTACATCCGTTCCCTCCGGCAGGCGGATGTGATAGGTCATGACCGGACAGAGCAGCGCGGACGGCCTTGTGGCGGCAGTGCCCAGCGTGTCACCGGCTAAGAGAGAAGAAAGACCTGTTACTGCGCATATATCACCGGCGCGTACCTCCTCGGCGGTGCGAAACGCCGCGCCGGAGTATAGGCGGAGCTGCGTGACCTTTTCTTCAAGCGGCTCTGCTTTGCCGCGCGGCAGATAACGCAGCGCGGAGCGGACGCGCAGTGTGCCGCCCGTGACCTTTAAGAAGGTGAGGCGCTGCGTATCGTAAGCGATCTTGTAAACGCAGGCGGAAAAATCGCTTGGATAGGTCGGCTGCACCGTCAGGCGCTTCAGACCGTCCAGCAGCGCGGAAACGCCTTCGCCCCGCAGCGCGGAGCCGAAGTAGCAGGGAAATAGCAGCTCGCGCCGACAAAGGTCGGTGAGTGCCGCGTCCGAGATCGTCCCGCGCTGCAGATAGCGCTCCAGAAGCGCCTCGTCGCACAGGGCGACGGCCTCCGAGTCGTCCGGACGCAGGCAGCGCGGGTCGAGGTGAGACGTCGCGTCGGCCAGTAGACGCGTTTCCTCCGCGCCGGGCAGATCCATCTTGTTAAAGAAGAGAAACGTCGGGATATGATATCGGCGCAGCAGGCGAAAGAGCGTCTGCGTGTGCGGCTGCACGCCGTCCGTCCCGCTGACGAGCAGGACGGCATAGTCGAGCACCTGCATGGTGCGCTCCGCCTCCGGAGAAAAATCGATGTGTCCGGGCGTGTCGAGCAGGACGACGCTCAGGTCATCCGTTTGAAAGCGCGCTTGTTTGGAGAAAATCGTAATGCCGCGGCTGCGCTCAAGTGAAAAGTGATCCAAAAAGGCGTTGCCGTGATCCACGCGCCCGACGGCGCGCAGGCTTCCCGTCTGATAGAGCAGCGCTTCGGAAAGCGTCGTCTTACCGGCATCGACCTGCGCGAAAAGACCAATGACCAAATGTTTCATGTGAACCCCTTGCAAAGCGGAAAAATGTATATTATAATCAGATTAAGTCTGATATATGAGAGGTGTTGCTCCAATGTTTGAACTGAGAAGATACTCACCGCCCGATTTTACCGAGCCGAGGTTTCAAAATGCGCCGGAGGTTTGTCTGGAGCCTGCTCCGAAGGACGGCGTCGCCCCGATGACGTACCACGCGATGAGCATTTTTCCGGAATACTTCAAGATCGGCGGCCGCTGGCTGCTGGCCGAGGAGAGCCGCATGGACTGCGTTGCGGTCTATGAAAACGGAAAGATCGTCGTGCGGGAGTTCCGCCTGCTGAAGCAGGGCGACCTTGTCGTGACCGGCCGCACCGAGCAGTGTCAGGATGGCATTTTTGTCTACCCCGACGGCTTCCGCGAGGAGAAGGCGGAGAAGGACGTCTTTGCTTTCCGGCAGAACCGCTCGCGCGAGACGGCATTTTCGCGCGATTACGATGAGATCTATGAGCTGCTGCGCCACGAGCGCGACCACGGCAAGATCGTCTGGGTCATGGGGCCTGCCTTTGCCTTCGATGCCGACGCACGCAGAGCGATGTCCCGCCTGATCGAAAACGATTATGTGCACGCGATCCTTGCGGGGAACGCCCTTGCCACCCATGACCTTGAGGGCGCTTATCTCAAGACCGCGCTCGGTCAGGACATTTACACGCAGCAGTCCATGCCCAACGGGCACTATAACCATCTGGATCTGATCAATCGCGTGAGATACCACGGCAGTATCCGCAAATTCATCGAAGAAGAGAAGATCGACAACGGCATCATCTACAGCTGCGAAAAGCACGGCGTGCCTTACGTCCTCGGCGGCTCTATCCGCGACGACGGACCGCTGCCTCCGGTGTATGCCAATGCCTACGAGGCGCAGGATGCGATGCGCGACCAGATCCGAGGCGCGACGACGGTGATCGCCATGGCGACCATGCTGCACACGATCGCAACGGGCAATATGACGCCCTCCTACCGCGTTATGCCGGACGGCACGGTGCGTCAGGTCTACTTCTACTGCGTGGACGTCTCCGAGTTCGTCGTCAACAAGCTGGCCGATCGCGGGAGCTTGTCCGCGCGCGGCATCGTGACCAATGTGCAGGACTTCATCGTCAATCTGCAAAAGGGTCTGGGACTGTAACGAACCGCGGCGCTGCTCCGAAACGGTGCAGCGCCGCAGATTTTTATGATTCGGCGTCTGCGTCGGCGTCGCTTTTTTTCTTTCGCTGCTTTGAGATCAGCGATTTCAGGGCGTCGATCAGGCCTTTCTTGGCGTCGTTCTGCTCCACGCGCAAAAGCTGCACATCCGTACCGCTGACGGCAAGGAAGGTGACAGGCGTTTTTTTGACGTGCGCCCCCGCGCCGGCGCGCAGGGCATCCTTGTGCGTGTTGCTGCCGCCGCCGGAAAAACCGCAGGAGAGCTTCGAGACGGGGATAACGGTCACGCCGTCGATCACGATGGGCGCCTCGGTAACGGACTGCTCTGCGGCGAGGCGACGCGCCTCACCGGCGGTAAATTCTAAAATGTTCAGTAGCTCGCTCATGCTGCACTCCTGCCTTTACGTAGTTTGTTTTTAAGGTATCTGCCGACGAACCAGAAGAAATAGGAGACAAAGTGGCAGGGTCGGTAGACCAAGTGACCGTCGAAGGTCACGGCGACCGCGGGCGCTTCGTAGTCGCAGGTGACGCCGGTGCGCGGCTGCCGCATACGCATGGTCTGTTCCAAAAGCCCCATCAGCGGATAGAGCGCCGCACAGATGTGCCCATAGGCCATGGCGACATCCGCCGCGTCGTCTCCTCCGCAGAGGATGGACAGCGAAAAGCGGCGGAAAACACCCTTTTTCAGCAGTCGCCCTGTTCGCGCAAAAATGGCGCGCAGGACGCCCGTTACCTCTCGCAGCAGCCCCACGACGCCGACTGCGTCGATC
>USIH01000092.1 GCA_900554705.1 uncultured Eubacteriales bacterium | reverse complement strand
CCAAAGAAAACCCATGCTTTCGCCTCTTGAAAGCATGGGTTCTTTGACAGGCTGAAACAAGGCTCCCTCACACGAGAGAGCCTTGTTGTTACTGTCAGCGGATGAAGTTGGTGCGGCGCTTGGGTCGGATCTCGCGGCGCTCGATGCCGGAGGCCTTTCCGGCGGCGATGCAGCGCAGGAGCCATGCCATATTCTCGCCGAGCTGGCGCATGGTGTCCAGCCCCTCTTCGTCTTGCAGCGCCTCCTGCGGCGTGTTGCCGTGGATCTGATTCCAGTAGCAAGAGGTGACGATGGGCATGGAATTGATGCCGAAATACTTATGCAGTCGGTCGTACGCCGCCGAAGCGCCTCCGCGGCGGCAGGACACGACGGCAGCGGCAGGTTTGCCGCGCAGCTTCTCGGCCGCGCTGTAAAACAGACGGTCGAGGAAGGCAAGGCTCTGCGCGCTGGGGCCGGCATAGTAGACCGGCGCGCCGACCACAAAGCCGTCGAACGTATCGAGGCGGGCGGCGACGGCGGAAACGCAGTCGTCAAAGATGCAGCCGGACGACGTGTGGCACTTTCCGCAGGCGATGCACTGGGCGATGGGCTTTGTTCCGACGTGGAACAGCTCCGTCTCGATGCCGTTTTCCTCCAGCGCCTGCCGCACCTGCGTCAGGGCGACATAGGTGCAGCCCTTCTCGTGAGGGCTGCCGTTGACCAAAAGGACTTTCATGGGAACGCCTCCTTATCTGCGGCGGATGTCCTCCCCCGCGAATTGCACGAAACGGTACGTACCGAGCAGACGGGAGGCGATCTGCGGAGAGTAGCGCGCCTCGAGCTGCGTATCGGTCAGGTTGGTGGAAAGGATGGTCGGTTTGTGCGCCATCATGCGGTCGTTGACCACCGTATAGAGGGCGGAAACGGTAAACTGCGTCGTCATCTCCGTGCCGAGGTCGTCGATGATGAGCAGGTCGCAGGCAAGGTACTTCCGCGTCAGGCCGCGATTTTCCTCGCGGTCGGCGGCGAACTTCTCCGCCTCGAAGTCGGCAAACAGGCGCGTAGCCGTCTCGTAGATCACGCCGAAGCCGCTGTCGGCCACCTGACGCGCGATACAGGCCGAGAGGAAGGTCTTGCCGAGGCCGGTGCCGCCGGAGAAGAGCAGACTGGGCGAAGCGGGACTGAAGGATGCGGCATATTTGCGGCAGTCGTTAAAATTCGACTGCATCAGGCGGCGGGGTGAGGTGCCAAGCTCCGGATCATAGGCATCGGGGTAGACGTCGAGACGGAAGTCTTCAAACCGATCCGCGCCGCTATGGAGCAGACTGGTCAGCTCCTTGCGCTGCTCCTGTCTGCAAAGCTCATGCAGGCAGGAACACATCTGCGCGCCGACATAGCCCGTGTCGCCGCAGAGGGGGCAGGCGGGGTCTTCGTCAAGAGGCGCAAGCTCGCCCGCCTGCAGGATCCAATCGCGCTCGCGCTGCAAGGCAAGGTTCTGCTCCCGTATCTCCGCGATGGCGGCGGCGGGATCCTCGCCCGAGCGCAGGACGTTTGCCATCAAGCTCGACATGGTAAGGCGCAGCTCGCGGTCGATCTCGCGCAGGCGCGGATAACGGGCATAGGCCTGCTCCTGACGCGCCTGCTGCTCCTGACGGCGCTGCGTGCGCGCAAGTTCCAGACGGGCGCGCGCCCGACGCAGGATCTCTTCACTGTATGCCATCGCTGCCGTCCTTTCCGTTGGCGTTCAGGGTGCGCTGCACGGCGCGCTTTGCCAGCGGGGAGAGCGAAGACTGCCGTCCTTGCGGTGCGGCGGCGCGCTTCTTGTCGCCCTGCCGGATCTCCTGCGGGGTGTGCAGCCCCTGTGTATGCCAGCTTTTGATGATCGAGTTCATGTAGTTCCACTTCAGGCCGCCGGTGTTCAGACAGGTCTTCTCATAGGCAAGGCAGATCGCCTCTTCCGAAAAGCCCATGGAGAGCCACGCGGTGAGGTACTGCTCCTCGGCCGGTGTCAGGCGGCGCTGGTCGATCTGCAAGGCAAGGCGCAGCCGCTGTACACGGCTTTGCAGGGCAAGCTGCGTCTGCACATAGTAGCTTGCGGCCTCAAGCGTGTCGATGCCTTCGTCCGCCCAGCGGTAGGCCTCTTTTTCAATGGTGCGCATGGACGGCGCGCGCTGCTCGCGGCGGCGGCTGCGCTCCATGCAGTAAGACAGCAGCAGTCCCACCACCTCCGTGGGAAGCCGCAGATAGTCAAGGAAGGACAGGAGGGTCTTCAGCTCCTCCGTGGAGAGGGTGCGTCCCAACCGGCGCTGTGCCTCGCCCACAAGTTTGGAAAAGGCGCCGCCGCAGTCGGTCGTCGCGCGGCGCACGTCCGCCTCGGTATAGACCGGACGCTCCGGCTCGGTGCGCGGCGGCTCTTTCGGCGCCCAGAGGGCAAGCTGCCGCAGGCAGTCGGTCGCCGCGACCATGCGCGGCACGGTAAAATGCAGGCTGTCCAGCGCCGTCTCCAGCGGCGCACCGCTGGCGCGGTAGAGGTAGAGCGCCACCGCGTCGCTCAGGCCGCAGGAAAGCAGCTTGCGCAGTTCTTCACTTGTCAGCGTTACGCTCTGCATGATCGTCTCTCTTTTCTTTTGGGATAGCCCGACTATTATACCACAGCGCGAAAAACGCGGCAAGGGCGGCGTCCGACAGAAAAACGGAGAAATTTCGGCGTCATTTTTGGAACGCCCCCATATCTTGTGACCGCGCCCGTGCTAAACCACAAAGCCGCCGTTGACCGCAAGGTTCTGCCCCGTCACAAACGGCGCGCGCGCCAGATACAGCAGCGCCTGCGCCACGTCCTCCGGTTCGCCGAGCCGTCCGAGCGGCGTCTCCTGCGCCAGCATATCGAGCGTCTGCTCGCCGAGCTGCGTGACCATCTGCGTGCGGATGACCCCGGGCGAGACGCAGTTGACGCGAATGGAGCTGGGCGCCAGCTCCTGCGCCAGCGCCTTGGTCAGAGCGATGACGGCGCCCTTCGTCGCCGAATAGGCGGCCTCGCACGACGCGCCGACCTGTCCCCACATGGACGCCACGTTCAGGATGCACCCGCTCTGCCGATGGAGCATCGCGGGAAGGACGGCACGCACACAGTGGTAGACGCCGCCGACGTTGACGGCAAAAAGGCGCTGCCACGTCGCCTCGTCGATCTGGGAGATCAGGCCGTAGTGGGAAAGCGCCGCGTTGTTGATCAGCAGCTCCACCGGCGGG
Source organism: uncultured Eubacteriales bacterium (assembly GCA_900554705.1). GTDB lineage: Bacteria > Bacillota > Clostridia > Oscillospirales > Oscillospiraceae > JAZOXB01. The sequence goes on along the minus strand of USIH01000092.1, from coordinate 5,403 downwards.
AGATCCTGCACCGCACGCAGCACGGCCTCGCCGTCGGCGACATCGCAGGCGACGGCCGTCGCTCCTGTCTCGCGCGCGACGGCCATCGCCGCCGCTTCGTTTTTCTCATAAAAAAAGGCGACGCTGTCGCCCGCGGCGCAAAAAGCGCGGACGGCGGCCGCGCCGATGCCGCGGCTTCCGCCGGTGATCAAAACCTGCATAAAAACCTCCGTAAAAAAGCGCCCCGAAAAATGGGGCGCGTTTCGTCAAAAGTACACGGCCGAACGCGCACGGGGCGCGAAGCGGCGTCAGCGCTTGCGGGAGCGCGTGATATGTTCGTAGTGGCGGCAGCCGGACAGTTTCCGGTCGGAATCGGACATGAACTGCTTGAGCTTCTCTTCAAACGTCGCAGGCTCCGGCTTAGGCGGAGCGGGCTTGAAGCGGCCGCGCTCGTCTTTTTTGCGCTTTTCGGGTGCGCGGCGTTCCGCCTGCCGCTCGGGCGCGTGCTTTTCCGGCGCGGCTGCGGTGCGCTCCGCCTGCTTGATGGAAAGGCCGACCTTGCCGCTCTCCAGACTGATGACCTTCACCGTGACTTCCTGCCCCACGGTCAGGAACGAACTGACGTCCGCGACGTAAGAATCGGAGATCTCGGAAATGTGGACAAGCCCTCTCGAGCCGCCCGAAAGGTCGACGAACGCGCCGTATTTCGCAATGGATCGGACGGTTCCTTTTTGTATCGTGCCGACTTTAAGCTCCTCCATAAATGCCGTTTGTTCCTCCGTTATTTTCCGCTGTCGATGAACTGGATCTCGCCGTTGAAGACCATGTTCAGGCGCTCGCGCGCGATGGCGATGACCGATTCATCCGTGCCCTGCGTCTGGATCTTCTCCTCAAGCTCCAGATTTTCGCGCTCGATGGCGGCGATCTGCTGACGGTAGTCCTCCGCCTCGGCGTTCAGCGCCTCGATCTTCGGCTGCTGCGCCACGATGGTGACGATCGCGTAGATCATGACGGTCAGGATGATGAGCTTTGTAATGAGTGACGATTTGCGCAGACGCATCGTTTTTCTCCTCCGAAACAGTCGTTCGCCGCGTATGGCGGTGCGTTCTTCTTATTGTAACCGATTTTTTTACGCTTGAAAAGAGTTTTTTTACATTTTTTGCTGATTTTTTTAGAATTTTTTTACTTCCTGCGGCCAAGCACCGCGCGGGAAAGGCGACGCATCGCCAAAAAAAGCAGAACACGGGCAGCAGCAGGCGGCTGCCGGAAAGGAACCACAGCGCCGCGCCCGCGCAGCCCGCGCAGAAGGCGAACAGGCGGTACTCCCCGCCGCCGACGTGAAGCGCGAAGAGCAGATTGCCCGCCAGCACCGTCAGCGCATAGAGGAGATCCAGCAGGGGCGTCAGCCACTTTCCGCTGCGCCGCAGGCCGCGCAGCAGGTCGTAAAGAACGCCGTAGCCCATCCCGAGCGCAAGGGCAAAGAGGAGCTGGCGGCTCTGGAGCCAGATCGAATGCGTCATCCGAACAGACGCCGGAAGAAGCCGCCGCCCTTCTGCGCCTCCTCATAGGACAGCGCATCCACGCGTCCGTCCACGGCGACCTGCCCGCCGTCGATGGACAGCGTCTTGAGCTTCAGTCCCTCGCCGCGGACGACCAGAACCCCCTGCGCCGTGTGCAGGGCGACCGTCTCTTCGTCAAAGCTCTCCACCTCGCCCACGCCGGTGATGCGCAAGTGCGTCCTGCCGTCCAGATGCAGCTCATGCGGCTGCTTGGGTTCGTTTGCCATCGTCCATCCCTCCGCCCTATATATACGGCGGGGAATCGGAAAATATACCTGATAAAAAGCCGCGTCACTCCACCTGCATCGGGTCAAACTCGCGGCTGGGCAGCACCGTGGAAAGCTCCGTCAGCCCATGGTCGCGCCCCGTGTAGTGATCGACGTGCAGCGCGCAGTCGTGCAGCGAAAGCGTCAGCGGTCGGGTGCTCAGGGAGAAGGTGGCGACCACGCCCTGTGCGTCCGTGCGCGGCGCAATGCGCAGCTGCCCCCCGTGCAGCGCCGCAATGCGCTGTGCAAGCGCCGCCCCGAGGCCGATCATGCCGCTCTCCGGTGTGACCTCACCCTTGTGAGAAAACAGGACGGAAAGGATCTCCGGCGCAAGCCCCGAGCCGTCGTCGATCAGCTGCATGACGCACTGCTCCCTTTCCGGATAGACACGAAGCGTCACCGTGCCGCCGGCGGACATATGCTTCAGGGCGTTTGCCAGCAGGTTGTACATTGCGCGTTCGAGCAGCGCGCCGTCGGCGTGCACGGGAAGCGGCTTGCGCGGCAGCTCGCAGCGCAGGCGCATCCCCAGCGACTCGACCAAGGGCGACGCGTGCGCGGCAAAGTCCTCCGCCCACGCGCGCAGATCAAGCGCGGTGCGGTGCGTCGGATCGCCGTCGGTAAGCAGTCGGCTGCCGTCGGCCAACTGGATGCTCAGTCGGAGCAGGCGATAGATCGCGTGGTTGACCGCGCAGGCGGCCTTCTCCGCCTGCGGCTCGCCCTGCGCCGCGTCAAACAGCGGGGCAGTCACGGACGTCATGTCATGCAGCGTGCTTCGCAGCAGGGCGGAGACCCAGAGGCAGGCGCTGCCCGCCTCCGTATCCGGCTCGGCCGGCTTGGACAGCAGGAAAAGCGTCTGCTCCCCGCATGGCTCTACGGTCGCCTCGTAAGCGCCCGACGGGAGCGTGACGGTCAGGCGTGTCGTCTCCGTTGGCAGCGTGCCGCCGAGCAGCGACGAGACGCGGTGTCCGTCCAGCACAAGCTGGCGCGCGGCGCGATTGCGCCAGACGACCGTCTCGCCGTCGGTGAGAAAAGCGGGCTGGTCAACCAGCTCCAGCATATGTTTTAGTTCCATTGTTAAGCATCTCCTTTGTTGTAGTGTTCCCCGACGGGAAGGGATTAGCCTTCCGTGCGCGGAACAGCAAGAGGCGGGCGGGTGAACGGTAGGGCAAACGATAGGAAAAGGATCGTAAAACGAGAGCGCGGGATGCGCAGAAGCTCCCTCGTCAGAGGGAGCTTTTGAAGAGAACGCGCTATCCTGGGGGCAGGCAAAGGTAAAAAGAAGCAAAAACTCCCCCGCAGGAAGGGGAAGCGGCGGCGCACATGGCAATTTGTGGGAGCTGCATCCGATCTTGGCGCGGGGCGAACGTGCCGTCACGCTGCGGTCGGACGGAAAAGCGTCCTTCCTCTTTCCATCATACCCTATTTCGACAAAAAAGGCAAGAAAAAACAGTTGATGAGGGTAAGGAATTATGCTACTATAAAGTGATAGAACGAAAAAAGGAGCGGCAGCGGTGAGAAATTCCATTTTGGTGCGCGGTGCACGGGAAAATAATCTAAAAAATGTGGACGTGGAGATACCGCGCGACTGCCTTTGTGTATTTACCGGTCTGTCCGGCTCCGGCAAATCCTCTCTCGCCTTCGACACGATCTACGCGGAGGGACGGCGGCGCTATGTGGAATCGCTTTCGGCCTATGTCCGCCAATTCCTCGGCCAACTGGACAAGCCGGATGTGGATCTGATCGAGGGGCTTTCCCCCGCGATCTCCATTGACCAGAAGACGACCTCCCGCAACCCGCGCTCGACCGTGGGCACGGTGACGGAGATCTACGACTATTTGCGCCTGCTCTGGGCGCGCGCGGGCGTGCCGCACTGCCCGAAATGCGGCAGAGAGATCCGCCGCCAGAGCGTCGACCAGATCGTCGACAAGGTGCTGACCATGGCGGAGGGCACGCGCTTTTTGGTGCTCTCGCCTGTCGTGCGCGGCAAGAAGGGCGAGCACGGCAAGGTATTTGACGACGCGCGGCGCAGCGGCTTTTCCCGCGTGCGCGTGGACGGGGATCTCTACGACCTGAGCGAGGCCATCGTGCTCGACCGCAACAAAAAGCACCGCATCGAGCTGGTGGTCGACCGGCTCGTGCTGCGCGGCGACATCACGCGCCGCCTGACCGACAGCGTGGAGACGGCGCTTGCGCACTCGGACGGTCTTGTGCTCATCTCCTGCCCCGACAGCGGCGAGGAGACGCTCTTTTCCCGCAACTATGCCTGCGACGAATGCGGCATTTCCATGCCGGAGCTTTCGCCGCGGCTGTTTTCCTTCAACAATCCCATGGGCGCCTGTCCGGAGTGCGGCGGTCTGGGCTTCCGGATGACCGTGTCGCCGGATCTGATCCTGCCCGATCCGGAGCTTTCCATCTATCAGGGCGGCATTCAGGCAAGCGGCTGGAGCAACATCCGCGGCGATTCCATCGCCCGAATGTACTTCGAGGCGCTGGCGCAGAAATATCATTTTGACCTCAACGCGCCCATCCGTACCCTATCCGAGGAAGCAATGCAGATCATCCTCTACGGCACGAGCGGTGAAAAGCTACAGCTGCACTACGAGCGCGGCAACGGCCGCGGCACGCTGGAGCAGGCCTTCGAGGGGATCATCCCGAACATTGAGCGGCGCGTGCGCGAGACGCAGTCCGACGCGATGCGCAAGGAGCTGGAGGAATACATGGTCTCCTCCCCCTGCCCGCGCTGCGGCGGCGACCGTCTCTCGGACATTGCCCTTGCGGTCACGGTGGGCGGGCTGTCCATCGCGCAGTTCTGCGCGATGTCGGTGGAAAACGAGCTTGCCTTCTTAGAAAGCTGGCATCCGGAGGGCGCGCAGGCAGCCATTGCCGAGCCGATCCTGCGCGAGGTGCGCGCGCGGCTGGGCTTCCTTCAAAACGTCGGCCTGCAATACCTCACGCTTTCGCGCTCGGCCGGAACGCTCTCCGGCGGCGAGGCGCAGCGCATCCGTCTGGCCACGCAGATCGGCTCCTCCCTCATGGGCGTCCTGTATATCCTCGACGAGCCGAGCATCGGCCTGCACCAGCGCGACAACGACCGCCTGCTCGAAACGCTGCGGCGTCTGCGCGATCTCGGAAACACCCTGATCGTGGTGGAGCACGACGAGGACACCATCCGCGCGGCGGACTATATCGTTGACGTCGGCCCCGGCGCAGGCATCCACGGCGGCCGGATCGTCGCCTGCGGCACGCCGGAGCAGATCATGCAGGCGCCGGAAAGCCTGACGGGGCAGTACCTCTCCGGAAAGCGGTGCATCCCCGTGCCCGCACAGCGGCGCGCCGGAAACGGGCAGGCGCTGCGGGTGCTGGGCTGTCGGGAGAACAATCTGCGCGGCATCGACGTGACCGTGCCGCTGGGCACATTCACGTGCGTGACGGGCGTGTCCGGCTCGGGCAAGTCCTCCCTTGTCAACGAGATCATCGCAAAGAAGCTGGCCTGCGCGCTCAACCACGCGCGCCTGCACCCGGGCAAGCACGACGCCATGACGGGTCTGGAGGCGCTGGACAAGGTGATCGTCATCGACCAAAGCCCCATCGGCCGCACG
>USIH01000091.1 GCA_900554705.1 uncultured Eubacteriales bacterium | reverse complement strand
CCAAAGAAAACCCATGCTTTCGCCTCTTGAAAGCATGGGTTCTTTGACAGGCTGAGGGGGCAGCCCCCTTCCGCTTAACAAAAAGCCATAACCGTCAAAATGGCCTGCTTTTATGAGGGAATTGCCTCTGGGAATGCAATGCCCGTCTCAACGGTTATTCCGACTTCTAAAAATCCAGCAGCCCAGTGACACGCAAGGCCCGCTGTCGAGAGACGATGAAGTGATATGCACTAACAGCTTCCCTCTGACAAGGGAGCTTGAGCGCACGGAAGATGTTATCGTCTCCTCCGGTTTCGATGCGTGCATGGGATACTGCAAAATGCGTTTTGTGCAAAAACCGTAGTTTGTCTGAATTTTGGATGTTTTCGCCGTGATTGACCGTATGCGCACGTGACTGGATGTGCTATACTTCAAACACCGGGAAATGAGGCATCCGCGCTTGCTTTTTTGACAAAGATGCGATATAATCGCATCGGTGGATTTTTGGCAGGAGGGTGGAAGCGTATGCACAAAAAGCTGTTCCGCGCGGTCTACGCGCTCAACTTTGTGATGCAGGCGAGTTTTTCCATGCTTTGCCCCGCCGGTCTTCTGATCTTGGGCGGCTGGTATCTGAACAACCGCTGCGGTTGGGGCAAGTGGGTGCTTGCCGTTGCGATCATTCTCGGCGTCCTGCTTGGATTTTACAGCATGATCTATTTCATCGTAAAGTACAAGGACCATGTAGATCCGACTCGAGCGGAAGGAGGAAAAAATGGCGGAAAATAAATTTTTCCGGACACTGCGCGACTTTGTCTCGCTGTTTCTTGCACAGGTGTTCTTGACGGGGCTTATGCTGCTGATCTTTTGGCTGACGGGTCATTGGAGCGGCAAGGTGCTCTACGGCGGCCTGCTGGGTGCGGGCGTGAGCATGGTGAGCTTTCTGCTCCTTGTGCTTTCTGCGCTGCGCGCAGAAACGGCCGAAAGTCCCGCGAAGGGGCAGCTGGCCATGCGCGGCAGTTTCCTTCTGCGCTCGCTCGGTATGCTTGCGATCTTGGTCATTGCGCTCAGGAGCGGTCGGTTCGACCCGATCGCCACGCTGCTGCCGCTCTGCCTGATGCGGCTGGCGCTCTTTGCCCCGCAGCTTTTTAGAAAGAAAGGGGAACCGACCAAATGAACGGTGTTAATATCACAGGGCCGAGAATTTTAGTTGAGTTCTCGCTCTTCGGCCTGAACGTTTGCATTACACAAACGGTGCTTTCGTCACTGATCGTCATGGTGGCACTGATCCTTTTGAGCTGGCGCTTGGGCAGAAACCTGACCAAGCGCCCCGGCAGAGGGCAGGTGCTCACGGAGAAGGCGGTCAGCGCGCTGTACAGTCTCGTCAGCGATACGATGGGCGAGCACAATCTCCGCTTTGCGCCTTATATCGGCGCGCTCTTCTGCTCGTCCGTCTTCGGAACGCTCATCAGCCTCTTCGGCGGAGTCTTCCGCAGCACGACGGCCGACCTGAGCACGACGGTCACATGGGCGCTGATCACTTCCGTGATGGTCTGGTATCAGAACATCAAGGCAAACGGCTTCTTTGGATGGCTCAAGGGCTTCACGGAGCCGGTCGTCATCATGACGCCGCTGAACATCGTCAGTGAGATCGCGCAGCCGATCTCCATGTCCTTCCGTCATTTTGGCAACATTGCGGGCGGCGGCGTTCTGACGACGCTCATCTATGCGGCGCTCGCCTCGCTTAGCTCGCTTCTGCTCGGCTGGATCCCCAATCAGGTGATCAGCCAGATCCCGCTGTTTCAGGTGGGTATCCCCGCATTTTTGTCGATTTACTTCGACCTCTTCTCCGGCTGCATTCAGGCGCTGGTCTTCTGTATGCTGACGATGGTATTCGTCGGCTCCGCCTGCCCGCCGCCCGAGGAAAACACAGTCAGCAATTAACTTTATATAAAAATAATTTGGAGGTTTAGTTATGGATTTAGCAAGAGGTTTGATCGCAATCGGTGCCGGACTCTGCATGGGCATCGGCGCTATCGGTCCGGCAGTCGGCGAAGGCCACGCGGTTGGCTGCGCACTGGAAGGTATGGCACGTCAGCCCGAAATGGCAAACACGCTGCGTACCAACATGATCCTTGGCTGTGCGATCACCGAGTCCACCGGTATTTACTCTCTGGTCATTGCGCTGCTCCTTCTCTTCGTCTTCTAAGAAAACGAGAAAGGAGTGATGAGGCTTGAAGTTTTTAACCGGCTTTGAGAGCTTCGTCGGCGTCAATTTCTGGACGTGCCTGTTCACCCTGTGCAATCTGGTCATCCTTTACTTTTTCATGCGCAAGCTGCTGTTCCGGCCGGTCAAAAATATGATTGACTCGCGGCAGAAGGAGATCGACGACCTCTACGAGGACGCCAACCGTTCCAAGCAGGACGCGACAGTGCTGAAGGAGCGCTATGAAAAGTGCCTTTCCGAGGCGGACGAGGCGAAGGACGCCATTTTGAAGGACGCTTACCGCAAGGCGCAGCTTCGTGACGAAGAAATGCTGCGTCAGGCGCAGGAGAAGGCGGCGCAGACGCTTCGCCGTGCCGACGAGCAGGTGGAATTGGAAAAGAAGCGTGCGCTCAATGAAATCAAAGACGAGGTTTCCGTGATGGCGGTCGATATTGCCTCAGCGGTTCTGGCGCGAGACATCAAAGCGTCGGAACACGCGGAGCTGATCGACACCTTCATCGAAAATCTGGGAGAACATCATGATTGATGCGACGGCATACGGGAAAGCACTGTACGACCTTGCTGCCGAGGGAGGCGTGGACGAAACGGTGCGGCAGCAGCTTTCGCTGGTGCGCGACGCGCTGTCACCGTCTTATCTGACGCTGATGGACACGCCTGCGGTCGCCAAGGAAGAAAAAATTGCGCTGCTGCGGCAGGCGTTTGACGGGGTGGAGGAGATCTTGCTGAATTTCCTGTGCATCCTCTGTGAAAAACGCTCCATGCACCGCTTCTTTGCCTGCGAGGAGGCTTACCGCGCCTGCTTTGACGAGGCGCACGGCATTCTGCGCGCCACGGCGATCACTGCGGTCGCCATGCAGCCGCAGCAGTGCGAGGCGCTGGAGCGCAAGCTGGCGCAGGTCACGGGCAAGACGGTGCTGCTGACCAACCGCGTGGATGCTTCCCTCATCGGCGGCATCACGCTGCGTTACGGCGGCGTACAGCTCGACGACAGCATTCGCACCCGATTGGACAAGCTGCGCAGCAGTCTGGCCGATACGATAGTTTGATAGTGTAAGGTTGGTGAAACCGTGAACTTAAAAATCGACGACATCAGCAAGATCATCAAAGATCAGATCAAGAATTACTCCGCACAGACGCAGCAGGACGAGACCGGCTATGTCATTCAAGTAGGCGACGGCATCGCGAAGGTGCATGGACTGGAAAGGTGCAAGGCAAACGAGCTGCTGCTCTTTGAAAATGACTCCTACGGCATGGCGCTGAATCTCGAGGAGAGCTGCGTCAGCGTCGTTATGCTTGGCACCGACGTCGGCATCAGCGAGGGCGGCCTTGTCAAGCGCACGGGGCAGGTCGTTTCCGTCCCTGTGGGCGAAAAGCTTATCGGCCGCGTGGTCGATGCGCTGGGCAACCCCATCGACGGCAAGGGGCCGATCGAACACAGGGAAATGCGCCCGATCGAGCGCAAAGCGCCCGGCATCATCGAGCGCAAATCCGTCTCCGTGCCGCTGCAAACGGGCATTAAGGCGATCGACTCCATGATCCCCATCGGCAGAGGTCAGCGTGAGCTGATCATCGGCGACCGCCAGACGGGCAAAACGGTCATCGCCGCCGATACCATAATCAACCAGAAGGGCAAGGACGTTATCTGCATTTATGTTGCCATCGGGCAGAAGCGCTCGACGGTCGCCCAGCTTGTCGATACGCTGGAGAAAAACGGCGCGATGGATTATACCATCGTCGTCTCGGCGACGGCCTCGGAGCTTGCGCCGCTGCAGTACATCGCGCCCTATTCCGGCTGCACCATGGGCGAGTACTTTATGGATCAGGGCAAGGACGCGCTGATCATCTACGATGACCTGTCCAAGCACGCGGTGGCCTACCGTGCGCTTTCCCTCCTGATCCGCCGTCCGCCCGGACGTGAGGCCTACCCCGGCGACGTTTTCTACCTGCATTCCAGACTGCTGGAGCGCGCCGCGCGCATCGCGCCGGAATACGGCGGAGGCTCGCTGACGGCGCTGCCGATCATCGAAACGCAGGCGGGCGACGTTTCCGCCTATATCCCCACAAACGTAATTTCCATCACCGACGGCCAGATCTATCTGGAATCGGAGCTGTTCCATTCCGGCGTCCGTCCGGCGATCAACCCCGGCATTTCCGTGTCGCGTGTCGGCGGCAGTGCGCAGATCAAGGCGATGAAGAAGGTCGCAGGCTCCCTCAAGCTGATGTATTCCCAGTACCGTGAGCTGCAATCCTTCGCCCAGTTCGGCTCGGATCTGGATGCCGATACAAAGGCACGTCTTGCGCAGGGCGCGCGCATCGTTGAGATTCTGAAGCAGAACCGCAACAGCCCCATCGACGTCGCGCTGCAAGTGTGCATCATTTATGCCGTGACCAAGGATCTGCTTTCCGACGTTCCGGTCGGCAGCATCGCGGACTTCGAGCAGGCGCTGTTTAACGCTTTGACCGAGCAGCGTCCCGAACTGCTGCAAACCATCCGCGACACCGGCGACCTTTCCAAGGAAACCGAGACGGCGCTGCGCGAGGCGATCGACGCCTGCAAGGCGCAGTTTGCAAAGAAGGAGTAAGCCATGTCCGGAGCGTCGATGAAACAAATCAAGACGCGCATCAAGAGCGTAGAGAGCACCCGCCAGATCACCCGCGCGATGGAGCTGGTCGCAACGAGCAAGCTGCGCAGAGCCAAGCAGCGGGTGGAGAACGCGCGCCCCTTCCACGAAGTCCTGTTAGAGGCGATCGACGCCTTGCAGACGGAGGAAACGGTCTACTTTGAACAGCGTCAGGGCGGCAAGCACTGCTATGTGGTCATCGCGGGCGACCGCGGTTTGGCCGGCGGCTACAATGCCAACCTCTTCCGCATGATGCAGACGCTGACGGAGGGCGAGCAGTGGTGCGTTCTGCCGGTCGGAAAAAAAGCACTGGAGCATTTCCAGCGCACCGGCGCGGAGATCGTCACCCCCTGCTACGGGACGACCGGTGCGCTTGGCGTCGGCGACTGCGCGCAGATGGCGCGCCTGCTGTGCGACGGCTTTGCCGCGCACACCTACGACCGCGTTACCATTGTTTATACGGAATTTCGCTCGATGCTCTCTCAGGTACCCACGACGGCGACGCTGCTCCCGCTTGCAAGGGGAGACGGCGCAAACCGCTATGCGGGCGCGCTGGTCGAGGGCGACCCGAATGCGCTGGTAGAGCACATTGTCCCGCAGTATGCGGCAGGCATCCTCTATGCGGCGCTGTGCGAGGCGGCGGCTTCCGAGCACGGCGCGCGCCGCACGGCAATGAATTCCGCCAACAAAAACGCCGGTGAAATCATTGATGACTTGGTGCTGCACTACAACCGTGCGCGTCAGGCTGCCATTACGCAGGAAATCACCGAGATCGTCTCCGGCGCGGAGGCACTATAGGTAAAGGAGAAGACCCTATGAAAAATATCGGCAGGGTCGTGCAGATCATCGGACCGGTACTGGATATTCGGTTTCGGGACGGGCATCTGCCCGATTTGCTCAATGCCATTGAGATCGAACGTGAAAACGGCGAGACGCTTGTCTGCGAGGTCGCGCAGCAGTTGGGCGACGACGTAGTGCGCTGCATCGCCATGAGCTCTACCGACGGTATGGTGCGCGGCATGGAAGCGGTGGACACCGGCACGGGCATCAAGGTGCCGGTCGGCAAGGAGACCCTTGGCCGTGTCTTTAACCTGCTCGGCAAGGCGATCGACAACAAGCCGCAGCCCGTCACCTGCGAGAAGTGGAACATTCACCGTGACCCGCCCGCCTACGCGGAGCAGGAGAACTCCACGCAGATGCTGGAGACCGGCATCAAGGTCGTCGACCTGATCGCCCCCTATGCAAAGGGCGGCAAGATCGGCCTGTTCGGCGGCGCGGGCGTCGGCAAGACGGTTCTGATCATGGAACTGATCAACAACGTCGCCAAACAGCACGGCGGCATTTCCGTCTTCGCGGGCGTCGGCGAACGAACCCGTGAAGGCAACGATCTTTATAACGAAATGCAGCAGTCCGGCGTTATCAACAAGACGGCGCTGGTCTACGGCCAGATGAATGAACCGCCCGGAGCAAGAATGCGCGTCGCGCTGTCGGGCTTGACAATGGCGGAATACTTCCGCGACCGTGAGGGGCAGGACGTGCTGCTCTTTATCGACAATATCTTCCGCTTCACGCAGGCAGGCTCCGAGGTCTCCGCGCTGCTGGGACGTATGCCCTCCGCCGTCGGCTACCAGCCTACGCTGGCCACGGAGATGGGCGCGCTGCAAGAGCGCATCACCTCCACGAAGAAAGGATCGATCACCTCGGTGCAGGCGGTCTATGTCCCTGCGGACGACCTGACCGACCCCGCACCCGCGACGACCTTTGCGCATTTGGATGCAACGACCGTTCTGGATCGCGGCATTGCCTCGCTGGGCATTTTCCCCGCAGTCGACCCGCTGGAATCCACGTCGCGTATCCTGACGCCGGACGTCGTAGGCTTGGAGCATTACGAGGTCGCGCGCGAGACGCAGCGTATTTTGCAGCGTTATAAGGAATTGCAGGACATCATTGCCATCATGGGCATGGACGAGCTGTCCGAGGAGGACAAGCTGACGGTCTCCCGTGCGCGAAAGATCCAGCGCTTCCTTTCCCAGCCCTTCTTTGTTGCCGAGCAGTTTACCGGCTTCGAGGGCAAGTATGTGCCCGTGCGCGAGACGGTGCGCGGCTTTAAGGAGATTTTGGAGGGCAAGCACGACGATCTGCCCGAATCGGCCTTCCTCTTTGTCGGAACGATCGACGAGGCGGTGGAAAAAGCGAGAAAGGGTGCTGCGAAATGAGCAGCTTCCGACTTCAGATCGTCACGCCCGACGGCAGCCTCTTTGACGGCGAGGCGGAAGCGCTCCGCCTGCGCACGACGGAGGGCTATGTCAGCATCCGCGCGCGCCATGCGGACTATATCGCGGCGCTCGACATCGGCGAGGTCACGGTAACGCAGGACGGGGTTGCCCGCAGCGCTGCCTGCGGCGGCGGTTTTCTCAGCGTGGAAAAGGGCGCGGTGCGTCTGGTCGCAACTTCCTTTGAGTATGCCGACACCATCGACACGCAGCGTGCCGAGCTTGCCAAGCAGCGGGCGCAGGAGCGCCTTGCGGCGGCGAAGGAAGCGGGAGAGATCGAGCTTGCCAAGGTCAAGCTCGCCCGCGCGCTCAACCGCCTGAAGGTTGCAAAGCAATAAAGAAACAACAAGACCCTCCGCGTGACGCAAGTCGCGCGGAGGGTCTTGTTGTCGCCTCACGGGGCGGTCAGAACATCGCAGACCAGCAGGTGCGCGCCGTCCACGCGGAAGCGCACGTCCAGACCGGCAAAGGCCATGCCGTAGACGCGGGTCGGGTCGTCTTGATAGGACGGCCGCGGATCGCAGGAGAGCGCCTGACAAAGCCCCGCGCGGCGATCCTCCGGCACGCGCAGGAGCAGCTCCGGGGGGAAGTCGACCTCAAGCAGGTCGTGCGGCGCTTCGGCGGCAAAACCGCCGGTCGCCTCCGGCTGGCAGTCTGCGTAGGGCAGGTAGGGCTTAATGTCGAAGATCGGCGTCCCGTCCATAAGGTCCGCGCCGGAAACGATCAGCACCGTTCCGACGTCGGCCGTTTGCTCGACGCGCTCCAGCCGGACGCAGGACAGCCCAATGGGATTGGGACGGAACGGCGAGCGCGACGCAAAGACGCCGACGCGCGTGTTGCCGCCCAAGCGGGGCGGACGGACGGTCGGCGACCATCCCTTTGACGCGGAAAAGCCCCAGAGGAGCCAAAGATGGGAAAAGCCCTCAATACCGCGCAGCGCCTCCGGCGCGCGGTAGTCCGGCGCAAAGACGACCGTTGCCAAGAGCGACTGCGCAAGGCCGCTCTGGCGCGGAATGCCGAACTTTGTCTGAAAGTCGCTCCGAATATGGGCGACGGGATGAAACGTGTAGTCTTCCATGGCGGTCATAGCTGCGAAAAAATACTGCCGAGCGCGTCGTGAAAGACCAGATCCGCCGCATCGTCATAAGGCGTTTCGTCGCGGTTGATCAGGACAAGACGATGGCCGCGATAGAACCGCAGCAGACCGGCAGCCGGATAGACCGTCAGGCTCGTGCCGCCGACGATGAGCAGATCGGCCTGCGAGATGGCCTGAATGGCACCCGCCATCACGTTCTCGTCCAGCGCTTCCTCATAGAGCACGACGTCCGGCTTGATGCTGCCGCCGCAGTCGCACTTAGGGATTCCCTCCGAGTGGAGGATATATTCTGCGTCGTAGAACTTTCCGCACTTCTCACAATAGTTCCGCAGCACGCTTCCGTGAAGCTCCAGCACCTTTTTGCTGCCTGCCGCCTGATGCAGCCCATCTATATTCTGAGTGACGACCGCGCGCAGCTTTCCCTTCTGCTCAAGCTCCGCAAGCTTGAGATGCGCGGCGTTGGGCTTTGCATCCAAGGGGAGCATTTTTTCGCGGTAGAACCGGTAAAATTCCTCCGTGTGGCTCTCGTAAAAGCTGTGGCTGAGTATGGTCTCCGGCGGGTATTTGAACGTCTGGTGATACAGGCCGTC
>USIH01000090.1 GCA_900554705.1 uncultured Eubacteriales bacterium | reverse complement strand
CAAGTTCGGCGGCGGCGGCTACAAGGTCTCCGGCGGTCTGCACGGCGTCGGCGCGTCGGTCGTCAACGCCCTGTCCGAATGGCTCTGCGTTCAGGTGCACAGGGACGGGAAAATCTATGAGATGCGTTTCTCCCGCGGCAACATCACGCAGGAGATGAAGATCGTCGGCACAACGCAGCAGCACGGCACCGTCGTGACCTTCCAGCCGGATCCGGAGATGTTCGACACGCTGGAATACGACTACGACACCCTGCACACCCGAATGCGCGAGCAGGCGTTCCTCAACGCCGGTCTGCACATCACCATCCGCGACGAGCGCACGCCGGAGGGCGAGAGCGACTCCATGTGCTACGAAGGCGGCATTCGTGAGTTCGTCTCTTGGATCAACAAGAATAAAACGCCGCTGCACGACGCGCCGATCTACCTGTCCGGCACGAAGGACGACGCCACGGCGGAGATCGCCATGCAGTATAACGACGGCTATAACGAGGTGCTGGTCTCGTTTGCAAACGACATCCACACGCCGGAGGGCGGTATGCACGAGACGGGCTTTAAGACCGCGCTGACCCGCGTGCTCAATGCCTACGGGACTAAATATGGCATCATCAAGGGCGACGACAAGGTCTCCGGCGAGGACTGCCGCGAGGGTCTGACCGCCGTGATCTCCGTCAAGCTGCCGGAAGCGCAGTTTGAAGGTCAGACCAAGCAGAAGCTCGGCAACGCCTACATCCGCACGCTGGTGGATAACGTTGTTTCCACGCAGCTTTCCACCTATCTGGAGGAGAACCCCACCGTCGCGCGCACCGTGCTGGACAAGGCGATGATGGCAAACCGCGCGCGCGAGGCGGCGCGGCGCGCCAGAGAAAATATCCGGCGCAAGAGCGTTCTGGAGGGCGAGCGTCTGCCCGGTAAGCTCTTTGACTGCAACGAGCGCGACCCTTCGCTGACGGAGCTGTATATCGTCGAGGGCGACAGCGCCGCAGGCTCTGCCAAGGGCGGCAGAGACTCCCGTTTTCAGGCCATTCTTGCCATGTGGGGCAAGTGCCTCAACGTCGAAAAGGCGCGTGCCGACCGCATTTACAACAACGATAAGCTCATGCCCATCATTCAGTCGCTGGGCTGCGGCATTGCAGACGAGCTGGATCTTTCCCGCCTGCGCTATCACAAGATCATCATCATGGCCGATGCCGATGTGGACGGCTCCCACATCCGCACACTGATGCTGACCTTCTTCTTCCGCTATATGCGCCCGCTGATCGAAGAGGGCTATGTCTACGCCGCCGTGCCGCCGCTCTATAAGCTCAGTCGCGGCAAAAACGTCAGAGTGGCCTACTCCGACGAGGAGCGCGACGCCATCTCCGCCGAGCTGCGCGGCGGCAGCGAGACCACAAAGGTCACGATCAACCGCTTCAAGGGTCTGGGCGAAATGGATCCCCACGAGCTTTGGGAGACGACCATGAATCCGGAGACCCGTTCCCTGCGCCGTATCACGCTCAACGACGCCATCCGCGCCGACCAGACCTTCACCGTCCTGATGGGCGAAGAGGTCGAGCCGAGAAAAGAGTTCATTGAGCGCAACGCGAAGTACGCGGTCAATCTGGATATTTAAGGGGGTAAGAAAATGGCAAAGAACCGAGATTATAAGCCCGAGGATATCCGCTTTCCCAATCAGAATATCGTAACGAACGATCTGGTCAAGGAGATGGAAAGCTCGTTTATCGAGTATGCCATGTCCGTCATTGTAGCCCGCGCGCTGCCCGATGTACGCGACGGACTCAAGCCCGTACACCGGCGCATCCTCTATGCCATGTACGAAGACGGCCTGACCTCAGATAAGCCGTTCAAAAAATCCGCGACCTGCGTCGGCGACGTGCTGGGTCGTTATCATCCGCACGGCGACGCCTCCGTATACGACGCCATGGTGCGCCTTGCGCAGGACTTTTCCATGCGCTATCTGCTCGTGGACGGCCACGGCAACTTCGGCTCCATCGACGGCGACCCCCCTGCGGCCTATCGTTACACCGAGGCGAGAATGTCCCGTCTGGCCAACGAAATGCTGCGCGATATTGACCGCGAGACCGTGCGCTGGGTGCCGAACTTCGACGAGAGCCGAAAGGAGCCGCTGGTGCTGCCCAGCCGCTTTCCGAACCTGCTGGTCAACGGCTCGTCCGGTATTGCCGTCGGCATGGCGACCAATATCCCGCCGCACAATCTGCGCGAGGTCATCGACGCCTGCCTGTGTATCCTTGACGACGAAAGCGCGACGCTTGCCGACCTGATGCAGCACATCAAGGGGCCGGACTTCCCGACGCGCGGCATTATCATGGGTCGCAGCGGGATCCGCGCCGCCTACGAGACCGGCCGCGGGCGCGTCACCGTGCGCGGCAAGACGGAGCTGGAGGAATTCGGCCACGACCGCCTGCGCATCATCATTTCCGAGCTTCCCTATCAGGTCAATAAGAAGAATCTGGTGGAATCCATCGCCGATCAAGTCAAGGAAAAGCGTCTGGAAGGCATTTCCGACCTGCGCGACGAATCCGACCGCAACGGTATGCGCATCGTCATCGAGCTGAAGAAGGATGCCAACGCGCAGGTCGTCCTCAACCGGCTTTTTGCGCAGACGGCGCTGCAAACCACCTTCTCTGTCAATATGCTTGCGCTCGTGGACGACCAGACGCAGCCGAAGATCCTCTCGCTGCGCCATATGCTCGACGCGTACCTTACCTTTCAGGAAGAGATCATCACCAACCGCACGAAATACGACCTTAAGAAGGCGAAGGAGCGCGCGCATATTCTGGAAGGCCTGCTCATCGCGCAGGATCATATCGACGAGGTCATCCATATCATCCGCAGCGCATACGACGACGCCAAGGAGCGCCTGATGGAGCGCTTCGGCCTGAGCGAAATTCAGGCGCAGACCATTCTGGATATGCGTCTGAAGGCACTGCAAGGCCTTGAGCGTGAAAAGCTGCAAGCGGAATATGAAGAGCTGGAAAAGAAAATTGCCTATTATGAGCTGGTTTTGAGCGATATTGAGCTTGTTAAGGGCATTCTTAAGGAAGAGCTGACCGCCATTCGCGACAAGTACGGCGACGACCGCCGCACGGAGATCGTCGACGTGGTGGAGCAGATCGAAGACGAAGATCTCATCGAAGAGCAGGAGAGCTGCTATACCCTCTCCGACGGCGGCTACATCAAGCGCCTGCCGGTGGACACCTATCGCAGCCAGAGACGCGGCGGCAGAGGCATTTCCGGCCAAAGCCTGAAGGAAGAGGACTGCATCCGCAATCTCTTCATCGCCTCCACGCATGACTATCTGCTCTTCTTCACCGATCGCGGGCGCGTTCTGCGGAAAAAGGGCTACCAGATTCCGGAGTCCGGCCGCACCGCCAAGGGCAGCCATATCGCTAACGTCCTGCCGCTGGAGCAGGACGAAAAGGTCGCCGCGATGCTGATGACTCGCAATTTCTCCGATGAGGAATGCATCGTCATGGTCACGCGCAACGGCACGGTCAAGCGTATGCGCATGAGCGACATCTACACCGCGCGCAAGGCGGGCATTCGCGTTCTGACCATCGACGAGGGCGACGAGCTGATCGCCGTGCTCAAGACCACGGGCAGTGACAATCTGCTGCTTGCGACCCGTTACGGTATGGCCATCTGCTTTGACGAAAACGACATCCGCTGCATGGGTCGCATGGCGGTCGGCGTGCGCGGCATCCGCCTGAGCGAAGGCGACGCCGTGGTCGGTGCCGCTGTGGCGCAGGCGGGCAAGTGCCTGCTGACGGTCACGGAATACGGCTTCGGCAAGCGTACGGCGATCGAGCAGTATCTGCGCGGCGACGAGGTGCAGAGCCGCGGCGGCAAGGGAAAGCGGAACTATCACCTGACGGAAAAGACCGGCCTCGTTGCAGGCGCCGTCGTGGTAGACGAGTCGGATGACCTGCTGCTCATCGAGTCCGGCGGCGTGATCCTGCGCACGCCGGTTAGAAACATCGGCATCTACGGCAGAGATACGCGCGGCGTGACCATCATGCGCATTGCGGACGGCAACCGCGTCATCGCCCTGCGCACGACCGACGGTGCGGAGGAAACGGACGAGCCGCAGGCAGGGGAGGAGGAGAGCAATGAGTGAACCGCAGGCGCGCTTTCGCGTGCATACCGTGATCGACACGCCGACGCAGTTGGAGGCCTCTAAGGGGGTAAAGACCCGCCTTGCCTCCATGCTTCAGCTGACGCTTTACGTTCTGTTCGTCGTGATGGCGGGCGTGCAGCTCTGGGCCTATGTGCAAAACGGAAAGACGAGAGACCTTGTGCTCTGCTGTGTTCTGCTGCTGGTGCTCGGCTGGATGGTCTACAATGGGCTTACCATGCAGAAGCGCGGGCTGCACCGCTGGGAGCAGAACGTGGAGAAGACCTACGGCACAAAGGCGCTGCATCTGACGACGGAATTTTATGATCATGTCCTCATCCAGACGCTGGAGGAAAACGGCGAGACGGTCGAGCGCGGCTACTCCATGCTCGGTGAGCTGCGCCAGACGGAGCACCTGATCCTCCTGCGCAGCGGCAAGCAGCAGTGGTTCTTCCTTGCGCGCGACGGCATCGAGGGCGGCACCGAGGCGGAGTTTTTGGCATTTCTGCGACAGGTTTTGCCCGCCAAATAAGAGGAGAGACCTATGGCTTTTTTACGACGCAAGGATGAGCCGACCCCGCTCGGAGTCTACGTCCACATCCCGTTTTGCAAGAGCAAGTGCGAATACTGCGACTTTTATTCCATCGGCGGCAGCCGCGACAAGCGCGTGACGGACGATTATCTGGAGGCGCTTGCAAAGCACATTCGGGAGACCGGTGCGCTTGCCCCCTCCAGTCGGGTCGACAGCATCTACTTTGGCGGCGGCACGCCCAGCTTCTTCGGCGCGGACAATCTGGAAAAGATCCTCGACGAGATCCAGCGGCGCTTCCGGCTCGCGCCGGACGTGGAGATCACGCTGGAGGCCAATCCCGACAGTGTGAGCAAGGCTTCCATGCGCAAGCTGCTGCGCGCGGGCTTTAACCGCATTTCCATCGGCGTACAGTCCGACGACGACGGACTTTTGAAGAATCTCGGCCGTCCGCACACCTTCGAACAGGCGCGTCAGGCGGTGGAAAACGCGCGGGAGGCCGGCTTTGCCAACCTTTCGATCGACCTGATGTACGGCCTGCCCAACCAGACCCTGACCGGCTGGAAGGAGACGGTCGAGCACGTTCTGATGCTCCATCCGGAGCACGTCTCGTGCTATGCCCTCAAGGTGGAGGAAAACACCCCCCTGTGGAGCTACAAGGACTGCGCCAACCTCCCGAACGACGATGTGCAGGCGGATATGTATCTCGCGGCAAGCTCCATTCTGCGTTCGCGCGGCTTTGAGCACTATGAGATCTCCAATTTTGCGAAGTCGGGGCTTCGCTCCCGCCACAATATGAAGTATTGGACGGGCGGAGAGTATGTCGGTTTCGGACCGTCCGCCGCCTCGGACTTCGCGGGCAAGCGCTATACGATCGTCCGCGATCTGCGCGCTTATATCGACGGGATCCGCAAAAATGGCGAAATTTTGAGCGAATGTGAGAGTATTTTGCTCCGTGAGCGTGCCGGAGAGTACGTCATGCTCCGTCTGCGCACGGCGGACGGCATGAACGCCGACGAATATGAGCGCAGCTTCCTGATGCCGTTTGCACCGCTGGAGAAGCTGCTGACGCGCTATGCTGCCGACGGCTTTGCCGAGCGGAACGGCGACCGCTGGCGGCTGACGGAAAAGGGCTGGCTCGTGTCAAATACCATCATCGTCAATCTTCACACCATCCAAAGCCGCTCCCCCATGCTGGCAAAGAGAATATAAGAACATCCCGCGGTTGTTTCTGACAACCGCGGGATGTTTTTTGAAAATTCAGAACAGCAGGCGGAAGGCGCCGTACATACCGGCGTCGTTTCCGAGCTTTGCCAAGGAGAACTGCGTGCCTTTGCAGGCGTGGAACATATGTTTCCTGAAGTGGCGCTCCGCGCCGTCGAGCAGATATGCACCGGCCGCGCTGACACCGCCGCCGAGGATGATCCGCTCCGGATCGACCACGCAGCAGGCCGAGGCCAGCGCCTCTCCGAGGTAGTCAAAGACCTGTTCCAGCGTCTCCACGGCGAAGGCGTCCCCCGCCTTTGCCGCGTCGAACACGTCGCGGCAGGTCAGGTTTTCCGCGCCGCGCAGCACGCTCTCGCCGTCCGTAGCGGCAAGGCGCTGCTTTGTCACGCGGACAATGCCGTTTGCGGAGGCATACTGCTCCACGCAGCCGCGCTTGCCGCAGGTGCAGGGCGCTTTGTCCGGCGCGGAAACGGTGATGTGACCGATCTCGCCGCCGACGCCGTGCGCGCCGTTGAGCACCTTTCCGTCAATGATGATCCCGCCGCCGACGCCCGTTCCGAGCGTTACGAACAGCGCGCTGCGGCAGCCGATCCCGCCGCCGTGCCAAAATTCGCCGAGCGCGGCGCAGTTTGCGTCGTTGCCTGCCTTAACGCGCAGGCCGCACAGCGCGCCGAGTGCTTCGTGCAGATTAAACACGCCCCAGTTGAGGTTGACGCAGCGATTGACCAGTCCGTCGTCGTTTACCGGCCCCGGGACGCCGACGCCGACGCCGAGCAGCGCCTCCTGCTCGATGCCCGCGCGCATGGTCTCAATGGCCGCCGCGATGTCCGGAAGGATGGCCTTGCCTCCCTCTTCCGTCCTCGTCGGGATCTCCCGCTTTTCCAATAGTGTTCCGTTTTCGTCAAACAGACCGAGCTTCACGCTGGTGCCGCCCACGTCCGCGCCAAATCCGTAGCGCATGGCAGATGCCTCCTGTGTTTTTTTCTTATTATACAACGCGCGAAAGAATTTTTCCAGCATTTTGACTTGAGTTTTGCGCCGTTTTGTTGTAACATGAGAGCAGAGTATGAAAGGAGTGGGACGATTTTGATCAAGCTGGATATTTCCAACGTATGGGGCAGCCTGTCTCTGCCGGATTTTCTCGGCGCGGAGCAGGAGGTCTTTCAGGCTCACAAACTCTTGACCGAGGGCAAGGGCGCAGGCAACGATTTCCTCGGCTGGCTGAAGCTGCCGACCTTTGAGGAAACGGAAGAAATGCGCCGCATCCGCCGCGCGGCGGATCGCATTCGTTCGGACTCCGAGGTGTTTGTCGTCGTCGGCATCGGCGGCTCCTACCTTGGCCCGCGCGCCGCCATCGAGCTGGTCAAAGGACAGAATCACAATCTCGGCAAAAACGACCCGCAGGTTTTCTTTGCCGGCAATAACCTTTCCACCCGCGCGTGGCAGGAGCTTTGCCGCCAGCTGGAGGGCAAGGATTTCTCCGTCAACATCATCTCCAAATCCGGCACGACGACGGAACCGGCCATCGCCACCCGCGCGCTGCGCTGGATGCTCGAGCGCAAGTACGGCGCGGAGAAGGCAAAAAAGCGTATTTACGTCACGACCGATCCCCATCGGGGCGCGCTGCGCCAGATGGCACAGGAAGAGGGCTACGAGACCTTCGTGATCCCGCCGGATGTCGGCGGGCGCTACAGCGTCCTGACGGCCGTCGGCCTGCTGCCGATGGCAGTCGCAGGCATCAATCCCGTGGACGTGATGCTCGGCGCGGCGCGTGCGCGCAAGGAGCTGGACATCCGTTCGTTCGAAAACCCCGCATGGCAGTACGCGACGATCCGTAACCTGCTCTATCGCGGCGGCAAGAAGATCGAGCTGCTTTGCAGTTACGACCCCGCCTTCCGCACCTTCGGCGGCTGGTGGCAGCAGCTTTTCGGCGAGAGCGAGGGCAAGGACGGCAAGGGCATTTTCCCCGCCGTCGCGGAATTCACCGCCGACCTGCACTCCCTCGGCCAGATGATCCAGCAGGGCGAGCGCACCCTGTTTGAGACGGTGCTGCGCTTTGCGCCGCCGCGCAAGAAGACCGTGATCGAGGTGGACTGGAAGAACCTCGACGGGCTGAACTATCTGGAGGGCAAGAGCCTCGACTTCGTCGAGGAGCAGGCCTTCCTCGGCACGCTCAATGCCCATGTGGACGGCGGCGTTCCGGTCATGGTGCTGCAAACCGACGAAGCCGATGCCGATACGCTCGGCGAGCTGTTCTATTTCTTCGAGCTGTCGTGCGGCCTTTCGGCGTATATGCTGGGCGTCAATCCGTTTAACCAGCCGGGCGTCGAATTTTACAAGAAGAATATGTTCCATCTGCTGGGCAAACCCGGCTATTAAGATCAACTACATTGAAGGGGGAATATCCTATGGTCAAGCTAATCATGGGTCTGAAAGGACTCGGTAAGACGAAAGAGCTTATCACGCAGATCAACAACGCAGTCAAAAAGGAAACCGGAAGCATGGTTTGCATCGAAAAAGGAACCAAGCTCCGCTACGATATTGATATGCACGTCCGCCTCATTGATTATCAGGAGTATTCCATGGGCACGCTTTCCTTCCTCAAGGGCTTTGTCAGCGGACTGCACGCCGGAAACTTCGATATCAGCCACATTTTCATCGACAGCTTCTATAAGCTCGTCGACGGCGGCGACCTTGCCATGCTGGAGGATTTCGTCCTCTGGTGCGACGCCTTCGGCAAGACCAACCAGCTTGATTTTACCATCGTCGTCTCGGACGATCCCGAAAAGGCGACCGACCGCCTGAAAGCGTATCTGTAATTCAAAAGCACCGCTGCGAACCTTGCAGCGGTGCTTTTCAGCGTGTCGAAAAACCTTTTCGACACGCTGGGAGACTGCCAAAAAGGTTCGGAA
>USIH01000089.1 GCA_900554705.1 uncultured Eubacteriales bacterium | reverse complement strand
TTCCGAACCTTTTTGGCAGTCTCCCAGCGTGTCGAAAAGGTTTTTCGACACGCTGTGGATGCTCGGGAAATATTTCCCGAGCATCCTCCTCTTTTGACAAAAAATGCGCACCGACTGTGCTATCTTATGGGAAAGAAGTCAGGTGCGCAGCCGCAGGCACACTGCGGCCGCCGTTACGTCGTCCGCCGACTCGCTCTGCGCGATCAAAAGCGCCGCAAGCTGCCGCGGATCGTCTCCCGAAAAGGCAGACAGGATCGTCTGCGCTTGTTCTCCATCTGCTCCGTCGCTGACAAGCAGGAGCATTTCTCCCCTTCTCAGGGACAGCTCATACCGCTGCGGGCCGTGGTCTTTTCCCACCCCCACACCCGGCGGCGGCGAAGCTGTCCCGATTTTTTCTATATTCTCCCCGCTGCGGTAATAGGAGCAGGCAGCGCCCCACTTATACAGCGCCGCGTCCGCCGTGACCAAATCGACCGCGAGCAGATCCATCGTTGCAAACCGTCCCTGTGCGGACAGAAGCAGCATATCGTTGACCATACGCATCGCGCTCTCCGCCTCCATGCCCGATTTGAGCAGCCGCCGCAGCAGGCGGACGGTCTCCCCGCTGATCTCCGACGCCTCCGCGCCCGTGCCCATGCCGTCGCACAGCAGAACATAGCACATCGCGTTTGCCGTAAAGCAAACGCCCCGATCTCCGTTTTCCTCGCGGGGGACCGTGCTGATCCCGACGGCGGGCAGATAAGCCGCGCGAGCGCGCCGTACACCCTGCTGCGCCTGCCGCAGGTACTGCGCCGTGCATTTCAGCTCCTCCGCCAGCGCCTCCCTGCTCTCCTTCAGTTGCATCCGGTAGCGCCGACGGTACAGCATTCCCTCCAGCTCCTGATTGACCGCCGTCAGAAAGCCGTCCATATGACAGCAGCGCTTCTGAAACGGCTCCGGAAAGTCCGCCGCTTCCGCGCGTCCCTGCGCAAGGATCGTCCGCGACGCCTCGTTCAGCGCCGTATAAGTCTCCTTCGCCCTGCTTCCCCAGCAGATGCGGAACCTGCCGCAGCAGCGGCAGATCCGCTCCGCCGCGCCGTCAAACACACCGTCCGCCTCGGCATACGGCTGCTCCTCTTGGGAAAGGCAGGTATGCAGCGCCTCCAAGGTCTGCGCCGCGTCTGCCAAGCGTTCCGAGGCGCGCGCGTTTTCCGACAACTGCGCGGAAAAACGCAGCAGCCCGCTGCGCCGCAGGAGAAAGCCTCCCGCAATGCCGACCGCCAGCGTCACCGTATTTACGGCAGTCGCCACACCGAAGCAGGCAAAAACCGCCGCCGGAAGCACACACAGCAGCGCCGCGCGCATCATCGGCGCGCGCAGACGCAGCGTGCGGCACAGAACGCTCGGCAGCATCATCGCAAGCGTCGCGCAGTGCGCATACGCGCCGCTCAGATCGAGCGCGATCCCCACGGCAGCCGGAACCGTCAGCTCCGGTGCAGCCGTCATGAGCGCCGCGCCGCAGGCAAGTCCGAGGTCGATCGGCAGCGGAAGGCTCGTCAGCCCCGACAAAAGTGCCGTAGCGGCAAACACCGCGCAGCGCCGATTGCCCTGAAAGGCGCACCGGAAGCCGTCCGTCGCAAGCCCCGCCAAGAGCCACTTCGACGCCCAGAGACTGATCGACAGCAACTCCATCTTCCCGCTGAGCAGATAAACGCTGCCAAGGATCGCGCTGACCACGGAGGCGATCGTCGGCATGAACCAGCGCGCGGCGGGGAGCATCGTCCCCCGAAAAATAAATTCCGCCGCAAGCAGCAGCGCGCACAGCGCAATGTACTGCGCGCTTTGCACGGGGTCGCACAGCAGCACATAACCCGCGATGCTTCCCGCCGTGCAGGCGGCAAGGCGCAAGCCGCCACCCGCTGCGCTGACTATGCAAGCGCCAAGCGGGAGGATCTGCCCCGCGACACGCGCGCCCGACAGCAAAAATCCGCCGCAAAACAGCAGCAGACAATCGCGCAGCGTTTTTTTCTCCGGCAAGCGGAGCTTTTGCTGCGTTTTCTGCAAAAGCAGTGTGTTTCCCTTCATTCCCCGCACCTCTGTCCTTCGTTTTTTTCATTTTATCGCACGGAAAAGGAAAGTGCTGTCGGGAAATGCTTTGGGAAAAGCGGAGGCGCAATTTTTCCCGACAGGGAAAGATACGTGACATCACACCGCCGTTTTTTGCTTGACAACCAAGGCCTCCGGCGTTATGATAGATGATAGGGGTCTTTTCACCCCGCGACAAATCTAACTTAGAAAGGAAGTGAACGCGACATGGATGCCGGAAGTAATGGCGGCATAGCGGTAGGGCGAAGTTCGGGAAACGGTGTCCATTTGCGTCGTTTCCTTTTCTGAATCTGCGGCCTTACCGTGCCGACTTCCTAATTCTGCTCGCAAACAATGAAACAGGAGGTTTGGAACGATGGCTGAACACAACGTTACGGTCGAAAGCACCCTTAACGCGCTGCTTGCCGACAAAAAATACGCAACGATCCGTGACATTCTCATCACCATGAACCCGTCCGACATTGCCTCCGTCTTCGACGAACTG
This sequence comes from uncultured Eubacteriales bacterium, assembly GCA_900554705.1. GTDB lineage: Bacteria > Bacillota > Clostridia > Oscillospirales > Oscillospiraceae > JAZOXB01. The sequence continues at coordinate 6,268 of USIH01000089.1, read as the reverse complement.
GAGGAGGAGCGGCTGCCGCTTCTGTTCCGTCTGCTGCCCAAGGAGCTTGCGGCGGAGACCTTCGTCGAGATGGAGCCGGAGGCGCAGGAGCTGCTGATCCGCGGCTTCTCTGACTCGGAGCTGCGCGAGGTGCTCGACGAGCTTTACGTGGACGATGCGGTCGACATCGTGGAGGAAATGCCCGCCAATGTGGTGCGGCGCATCCTTTCGCAGGCCGACCCGCAGATGCGCAAGGAGATCAACGAGATCCTGCGCTATCCGGAAAACTCCGCCGGTTCGATCATGACAACGGAGTATGTTTCCCTGCGTCCCGGCATGACGGTGGAGGAGTCGATCCTTCGCATCCGCCGCACCGGCGTGGACAAGGAGACCATTTACACCTGCTATGTCACCCGTGACCGCACGCTTGTCGGTCTGGTCACGGTAAAAGATCTTCTTCTGGCCAAGGACGACGAGATGACGATCGAGGAGATCATGGAAACGAATGTCATCAGCGTAAACACCCTGACCGACCAAGAAGAGGTCGCGCAGATGTTCTCAAAGTACAATTTCCTCGCCCTGCCCGTGACCGACGCGGAAAACCGCATGGTCGGTATCATCACCTTTGACGACGCCATGGACGTCATGGCCGACGAGGCAACGGAGGATATGGAGATCATGGGCGGCATGACGCCGTCGGACAAGACCTATCTGCGTTCGACGGTCTTCGATCTCTTCCGCCACCGCATCCCATGGCTTTTGCTGCTGATGGTCTCCGCGACCTTCACCGGTCTGATCATCACGGGCTTTGAGACCGCGCTTTCCGCGCAGGTCGCGCTGACCGCCTTTATCCCGATGCTGATGGACACCGGCGGCAACTCCGGTTCGCAGTCCTCCGTCACCGTCATCCGCGCGCTTTCTCTCGACGAGGTCGAGTTTTCCGATCTGGCGAGGATCGTCTGGAAGGAGATCCGCACTGCCGTTCTGTGCGGCATTACGCTCGCCGCGGCGTGCTTCGTTAAAATTCTTCTGATCGATCGTCTTGCGCTCGGCAACGACAAGATCACCGTCATGGTGGCGCTGGTCGTGTGCATCACGATGGCGCTGACCGTGCTCGTGGCAAAAGTGATCGGCTGCTCCCTGCCGATGTTCGCCAAGAAGCTGGGCTTCGACCCCGCCGTGATGGCAAGCCCGTTTATTACAACGATCGTCGACGCCATTTCCCTGCTGGTCTATTTCGGCGTCGCGCACCTGCTGCTGCATTTGTAAAGGAGGTTTTCCCATGACCGTTGAGCAGAGATTGCTCCGTTACGTTTCCTTTGATACCCAGTCCGACGAGGCAAGCGAAAGCTGCCCCTCCACCGAAAAGCAAAAGCTGCTCGGCGCCGCGCTCGCTTCCGAGATGCAGGCGCTCGGGCTTTCCGACGTCCGCATGGACGAAGGCGGCTATGTCTACGCGACGCTGGCCGGCACGGGTCCCTCCATCGGCCTGATCGCCCACATGGACACCTCGCCGGATTGCTCGGGTGCAAATGTTCGGCCGCGCATTGTAGAATATCAGGGCGGCGACATCGCGCTCAATGACACGGACGTGCTCTCGCCTGCCGATTTCCCGCGCCTTGCAAACAGCGTCGGAAAGCACCTGATCGTCACGGACGGCAAGACGCTGCTCGGCGCAGACGACAAGGCCGGAATCGCCGAGATCCTGACGGCCGTGGAGGAGCTGATACAGGAGGGCGCGCCCCACGCGACCGTCCGCATCGGCTTCACGCCGGACGAGGAGATCGGACGCGGCGCGGATCGTTTTGACCTTGCACACTTCGGCGCGGACTATGCCTACACCGTCGACGGCGGCACGCTGGGCGAGCTGGAGTATGAAAACTTCAACGCAGCCTCCGCAGTCGTCACCTTCCACGGGCGCAACGTCCACCCCGGCTACGCGAAGAACTGCATGGTCAACTCCCAGCTCATCGCCATGGAGTTTAACGCCATGCTTCCCATCCACGAGCGCCCCGACTGCACGGAGGGCTACGAGGGCTTCACGCACCTGTGCCAGATGGAGGGCGACGAGGAAAGCTCCGTCCTGAAATACATCATCCGCGACCATGACCGTGCCAAGTTTGAGGCGAAAAAGCAGCTCTTTGCGCAGATCACAGACTTCCTAAACGCGAAATACGGCGAAGGGCGCGTCAGCCTGTGTGTCAACGATTCCTATTACAATATGCGCGAGAAGATCGCGCCGCATATGTTCGTCGTCGATGCCGCGCTGCAAGCCATGCGCGATGCGGGCGTAACGCCCAATGTCGTGCCCATTCGCGGCGGAACGGACGGCGCGCGGCTCTCCTACGAAGGTCTGCCCTGTCCGAACCTGTTCACGGGCGGAGAGAATTTCCACGGCCGCTTTGAGTATATCCCGATCGAGGATATGCAGGCTGCCGTCCGCACCATCAAGCACATTCTGAAAAACGCGGTTAAATAAAAAGTACACCGGCTCTCTCGTGTTCCGCCGAGACAGCCGGTGTACTTTCACTTTTTGAAAGGGAAACGGGTTTCGCGCTCAGCCTTCGTCCGGCACCGTCTCAGGCACTTCGTCGTCTTCCTGTAGTTCGACCGGCTCATCCTGCGCGGGAGCGACCTCCTCATACGGAGAGGCCGCCTGCTGCGCATAATCCTCGTAAGGGTCAGTGTGCTTTTCCGCTTCACGCTTGCGCTTCTCTTTTTTCTTGGATGCCTTCTGCGCACGCGGGGTCGCAAGCTCGCGCTTTTCATGCTCCTCCGGATCCAGCTCTTCCCAATGCGCGTCGATGCGGCGGTAGAGCGACCAGTAGTACCATGCGCTCCTGCTCGCAAAGCAGAGGCGGAGCATCAGATGAAACAGCGAAAAGAGCAGAACAAAGATCCAAAACGCGACAAACAGGCAGAACAGCAGCACGATCAGAATGCCCGTCAGCTGCAAGACGGCAGCGGTCTTCGTCTTGGCATAGTAGATCGCCATATAGACCGCAGGCGCAGCCGTCAGCACCGTCACGACCGCCGCTGCGGGGACGACCGTCCATGTGCCGAAGCCTTTGCGGTACTCATAAACGCGCTCTGCCTGATTGGCCAGCGCCTGTGCCTGCTGCGCGGGCGTTCCGCTCAGCGGCTTGCGGTGGGTAAGGTACTGCCACAGGTCAATGCCGAACCAAACCAGCGCGATACCGGCGCAGATCAGGATCGGGCCGAGATACATATAGCGCAGGGAGGAAAACAGAAGGTGCTTCCAGCCCGTATTGAACTTTTGCAGGGACGCAGCGAATTTCGGCAGCAGCGGCAGCTTGTCAAATGCCTCCCTGAGCGTCGCGTTGCTGTAGCAGTAGATCGCGTTTGCCGCGGCAAGCAGGCTGTGCCAGAGGAAGAGCACAGTGCCCAAGGGCGGCAGAATATAGCTCAGATAGCGCTTTCTGCGCATACTGTATTCATTCCAGCTCAACCATTGCCACAGCTTATCCGTATCGGTGATCGGTTGCGAACGTCGCAGAAACATAGTTGGGTTCCTCCCTCTTTTATTCTTCTAACAGGCAGACCGCATGGCAGGCAATGCCCTCTCCCTTGCCGGTAAAACCAAGTCCTTCCTCGGTCGTCGCCTTGATATTGACCCGCTGCTCGCTCACACCGAGACCCTCGGCAAGGCGCGCGCGCATACGCGGGATATAGTCGCTGAGCTTCGGGCGCTGCGCAAGAACGGTAACATCCACATTCCCCACGCGCAGTCCGAGCGCCCCAAGCCGCTGCATCACCGTTTGGAGCAGCAGCATACTGGATATGTTCAAAAATGCCGGATCGCGATCCGGAAACAGGACGCCGATATCGCGCTGACCGGCAGCGCCAAGCAGCGCGTCCATCACCGCGTGGAGCAGAACGTCGGCATCGGAATGCCCGTCCAGCCCCAATTCATAGGGGATCTCCACGCCGCCGAGGATCAGTTTGCGCCCGCCGACCAAGCGGTGGACGTCATAGCCGTGTCCGATTCGCATCGTGCAGCCTCCCCGTTAAGATCGTCTCCGCAAGCGCAAGGTCGCTCGGAAACGTCACCTTCAAATTCTCTTCGCTGCCCTGCGTCAGGTGGACGCAAGCGCCCGCAGCCTCTACAGCCGAGCAGTCGTCCGTCAGCGGAAGTCCCTGCGCAAGCGCGGCACGCAGCGCCGCCCGCAGAAGCTCCGTGTCAAACACCTGCGGCGTCTGCACGGCAAACAGCGTTGACCGATCCGGCGTGCGCTCCACAAGTCCGGCGCGCGCGACCTTGATCGTGTCGCGCACTGCGACGGCGGGCGCCGCCGCGCCATAACGAGCTGCCGCCTGCACCGCCTGTGCGACGATCTGCGGCGTGACCAGCGGGCGCGCGCCGTCATGCACGGCGACAAGCGGCGTCGCGATCTCGGAAAGGCCGCGCAGCACCGAGGCCGCGCGGCTGTCGCCGCCAAGGACGACCTTCGTCAGCTTCGGTTCTTCCGCTTGCAGCCGCTCGGCTTCGGCAAGCAGGTCTTCCCGTGTTACAAGAACGATCTGCGCGATCTGCTCGCAGACGGCAAGGGCGTGGACGGAATGTTCGAGCAGGGTCTTCCCGCAAAGCGTCGCCCGCATTTTGTCGATCCCGCGCATCCGCTGCGCGCTTCCCGCCGCTACGATCACCGCAGAACAGGTTTTTTCCATATCAAAGCTCCATTACGGTCTTTTTGAATTCCTTGCCGCGCACCATAAAGTTCTGGAAGCGGTCAAACGCGGCGCTTGCAGGAGAGAGCAGCACCACGTCGCCGCTCTGGGCGCGTGCCGCCGCCGCATGGATCGCGTCGTAAAAATCGTCGATCTGCAAGATCTCCGGCGCGCCGGAAACAGCGCTTGCCGCTGCGGCGATCTTGCCGCCGGTCGCTCCGGTGCAGATCAGCAGCTTGACGTGCGCCGCGATCTCCGGCCCGAGCACGTCGTAAGGGATATGCTTGTCGTAGCCGCCCGCGATCAGGATCACCTTACGGTCAAAGCTGCGCAGCCCCGCGATCGTGCGGCTGGGCGAGGAGGCGATGGAATCGTTATAATAAGACACGCCGTTCTTCATGCGCACAAATTCAATACGATGCTCCACGCCGCCAAACTCACGCGCCACGCAGCGGACATCCTCATCCGATGCAAGTCCCTGCACGGCGAGCATCGCCGCCATGTAGTTCTCCACATTGTGGATGCCCGGCAGGCGGATGTCACCGCGCGACAGGATCTTTTCACCCGCGCGCCACACCGCCTCGTCGTGGTAGCACACGCCGTCTTCCACCGCCGTCCTGCGCGAGAAGAAGCGGACGCTTCCGCGCGCTTCCTTCGCAAAAGAGGCGGTGATCTCGTTGTCCAGATTCAGGATCAGGGTGTCTTCCCTGCCCTGATAAAGGAAGATGTTCTTCTTCGCGGCGACATACTCCTCCATGCTGCGGTGGATGTCCAAATGGTTCGGCGCAAGATTGGTCACGACCGCAATATGGCAGCTCTTTTTCATGTCCATGAGCTGGAAGGAGCTTAGCTCCAGCACCGCAAGGTCGGTCGGCTGCATCTGATCCGCGCGATCGAGCAGCGGCGTGCCGATGTTGCCGCCGAGCCAAACGCGGTGCCCTGCGTGCTTCAGTATTTCGGAGATCAGGGTCGCCGTCGTGGTCTTTCCGTCCGAACCGGTCACGCCGATGATCGGGCAGGGGCAGACCTCGAAAAAGGCTTCCATCTCGCTCGTGATCTCCGTGCCCGCCTGCCGCATGGCGACAAGCTCCGGCTTTTCCGGATGCAGCCCGGGCGTGCGGAAGGCGACGTCTCCGCGAACGTTCAAATAATCCTCACCAAGGTGGAGCTTCAGCCCCATGCGCTCCAGCTCCAGCACCTCCGGCGAAAGCGCCTCGCGCGGCGTACGGTCGCAGCCTACGGTGTCGATCCCGTAACGCAGCAGCAGGCGCACCAACGGCCGATTGCTCACGCCCAAGCCAAGCACCAGTACCTTCTCTCCTATAAGACGAGAAAAGTATGCGTCAAGTTCCAAAGTTCGCACTCCATTTCCACAATTTTTATAAAAGTGATTCGCGCGACCTGTCACGGCAGGTAAAATACTACCAAATCATTATAGCCGCAAAGCAAAAAAAATGCAATCCGTTTGACAGAAGAAGAAAAATAAAGTATACTATTACGGTGACCGGAACGGACAGCCGCGTTTGCGGGGCGAAAGCGCCGCAGATGAGGAAAGTCCGGGCTCCATAGGGCAAGAATAACGGGTAACGCCCGCCGAAGG
>USIH01000088.1 GCA_900554705.1 uncultured Eubacteriales bacterium | reverse complement strand
GCGGCGGGGCTCGAGGCCGCCGAATACCTGAACGCGCTCGGCTGCCGCGTGTCGGTAATCGAGCAGGCGGACAGGCTCGCTCCGACTATGGACAAAAATATCGGCTCATTTTTGCGGCGCAGTCTCAGAAAAAACGGAATAAATATCCTGACCTCTCACAAGGCGGTTTCGGCGGACGGCAGGCGCGTTGAATACACCGACGCGCACGGCAAAACGGGAACCGCAAGCGCGGATATCATAATAAATGCGTCGGGCAGAACCGCGTGCTCGGACGGCTTGGGCATTGAGAACATCGGGCTCGAAAGCCTCGGCACGGACAGTCGGATGAGAACTGCCGTTCTCGGCGTTTTTGCCGCGGGAGACGTAAACGGAAAGGCCATGTCCGCTCACGCCGCATACCGTGAGGCGGAAGCGGCGATAAACAATATTCTCGGGAAAACGAACGAGGTAAACTATCTTGCGATACCGCAGGTTGTGTTCACCTTCTCCGAGGCGGCGTCCGTCGGCGATACGCTCGAGGGCGCGCTCGAAAAAGGCATTGACGCCGTGTGCGCCGAGGTGTCTCTGCGCGCGAGCGGCAGATTTTTTGCGCAGGGCGGACAGGACGGCTTTTGCAAACTAACAGCGGAAAAATCAAGCGGCAGGCTGCTCGGAGTTCACATAGCGGGCGGCGAGGCGTCGGAGCTTATCTGCGGCGCGGCGGCAATGATAGCAAAAAATATGACTGTAGAAGAAATTAGAAACACGGCGTTCCCCCACCCCACGGTGAGCGAGGCAATAAGAGAGGCCGTTTTTCAGATAAGGAGCAATTGTGATGTATGACAAGCAGTTCAAATTCAACGAGGACGGAGAGTTTAGGATTCTGCTCTTCGGCGACCCGCACGAGAAGGACGACTTCGACTCAAAGGAGGGCAAGGCGAAGCGTGCGGACACGCTGAAATTCCACGAAACCGCATTCAAAGCCCTGAAGCCCGATCTTGCGGTATACATGGGCGACATATGCTCTATACCGAGTGGCGACGCGGACATGGAGCCGGTTGTGCGGCAGCTGAAGGGGCTTGTCGCGCCCGCCGTCGAGCGCGGGAATGGGAAGCAGGTTCATCACGGCAAGGTTGATCGCGATAAACGAGAAGAAATAGAGCACGTTCAGCAGTCCCATGCCGACGTTCTCCGCCTTGGCGCTGGTCTCGGCGACGCTCTCGACGATCATGACGGGGCCGCCGATGTCCTTGATGCTTGCCTTGCCGCGGAAGAGATCCTGAAGCCCCAGCCGCACCAGCCGCGCAAAATCGATGCTCAAATTCCAAGAGTAGGACAAAACGCTGCCCACGGTCGGCTCCGCGTCGGTGATATAAAAGGTATAGGCCCGATAGTCCTTTCCCTCCTTGTTTTGGAAGGTGTGCAGGCTCAGGTCGGCATCGTTTAACGTGACCTTCTTCCCGTCGCGCACCACCACGACGTCATAGGTATCCTTCGGCGTGCGATCCATCATCAAGAACAGGTCGTTGAGGATATAGATCCGCTCCCCGTCGATGGAATACAGCTCGTCGCCCGCTTGGAAGTCGCTTGCGACCGCCGCGTCACGCTGCCCCGTGATGGTCTTGGCCGGAAGGCCGTCCTTGTAGCACAGCGAGGTAAACAGCACGGCCAGCAGCACGCCGAAGACAAAGTTCATCGCGGCGCCCGCCGCAAGGATGATCAGCCGCTTCCAGAGCTTCGCCTTACCGAAGGCGCGGGGATTATCGCTCTGGCCGTCCTCCCCTTCCATGGCACAGTAGCCGCCGATGGGGATCAGGCGCAGCGCGTAGAGCGTTTCGCCCTTCTGCCTTTTCCAGAGGGCAGGCCCCATAAAGAGGGAAAACTCGTTGACCTGCACGCCGGAGAGCTTCGCGGCGATAAAATGCCCCAGCTCATGGATGAAGATCAGAACGCTGAACATCAGGATCGCAAGCAGGATATAAAGGACAATCACAAATTACACCTCACACAAGTGCCGTAACCGCACGCCTTGCCTCGGCGTCGGTACGCAAGATCTCATTTAAGTCGGGGGTCGGGAGGAACGGCAGGCGCTCCATCGCCGCACCGACAAGGCGCGGGATGTCGTAAAAGCCGATCTCGCCGCGCAGGAACATCGCCACGGCCGCCTCATTCGCGCCGTTGAGCACGGTGCAGAGGCTGCCGCCGCGATCTGCCGCCTGCCGCGCCAGCGTCAGGCAGGGAAAGGCCGTCTCGTCCGGACGGTCAAAGGTCAGTGCGCCGCACCGGAGCAGATCCAGCGGCTGCGCCGGATTTTCGCTGCGATAGGGGTAGGTCAGCGCCAGACGGATCGGCACGCGCATATCCGGCACGCCGAGCTGCGCGAGCATCGCGCCGTCGCAAAACTCCACGAGGGAATGCACAATGCTCTGGCGGTGGATGACCGCCTCGACCTTCTGCGCCGGAAGATCGTACAGGCGCATCGCCTCGATCAGCTCCAGCCCCTTGTTCATTAGTGTGGCACAGTCGATGGTGATTTTTTCACCCATCTTCCAATTCGGATGCCGCAGCGCGTCCGCCCTCGTCACATTCTCCAGCTCCCGACACGTCTTGCCGTAGAAGGGGCCGCCGGAGCAGGTCAGGATCAGCCGCCGGATCTCGCCCCGATCGCGGCAGCCCATCAGGCACTGAAAAATGGCTGAATGCTCCGAGTCCACGGGGATGATCTGCGCGCCGAACTGGCGCGCCTGCGCCATGACAAGCTCACCGCCGCAAACCAGCGTCTCCTTGTTTGCAAGGGCGACGCGCTTCTTTTTCTCGATCGAGGCAAGCGTCGGCCGCAGGCCGAGCATACCGACCACGGCCGTTACCACCGTATCCGCTTCGTCCAGCCGCGCCGCCTCGATCAGGCCGTCCATGCCGAAACGGACGCGAATCTTCTGCCCGACCAGTTCGTTTTCCAGCTCCCGCGCCGCCTGCTCCGTCGCCATGACGGCAAGCTCCGGCCGGAAGCGGCGGCACTGCTGCACCATGCGCTCGACGTTCGTCCCCGCCGTCAGCGCCGCCACACGCACCTGCGGCATCTGCTCGACGACCTCCAAGGTCTGCCTGCCGATGGAGCCGGTGCTGCCGAGGATCGTCAGATACTCCGTCATTTTAACGCACCGCAAACGGGATGAGCAGGATGAGAATCTCCGCGACGGGCGCGCAGATCATGGTGCTGTCGAACCGGTCGAGGATGCCGCCGTGCCCCGGGATGAGGTTGCCGTAATCCTTCAGGCCGACCTGCCGCTTGACCACGGAGAGCGTCAGGTCGCCCAGCATGGAGCCGAGCGCGCCGACGACGCCGTAAATCGCGGCATAGAAATAGTTCACCTCGGCAAAGCCGAAGCAGCGCTTGAGCAGGAAGGTGTAGAGGATCATGCCCAGAATGTTCACGATCACGCCGCCGACCGCACCCTCCACGGTCTTCTTTGGGCTGACGACGGGCGCGAGCTTATGCTTTCCGAAGGCTCTGCCCACGAAATAAGCGCCGCTGTCTGCCACCATGGAGATCAAAAACGCCACGAGAATGTAGTACTTTCCGTCCTCCATGCAGCGCAGGCGCACCAGCGCGCCGATGAGGAAGGGATAGATCACGCCCGAAAACAGGGCGACGCACACCGCCGAGAAGCGCAGCTTCGTATGCCCCGCCAGAAGCTCGCAGAACAGCAGCGACGAGAACACGAACAGGCCGATCAGCGCGCTGAGCCAGAGCGTGCGCGCAGAGGCGGTCGAGCGCATCCACGACCAAAGCACCGTCGCCGCCGCCATCAGCACGCTATAGGCCAGAATGCGGCGATGACGCAATATTCCCGTGCGCCACAGCATCTCATAGGCCGCGACGGCACAGGCAAGCGCAAACAGGATCGCCGTGGCGAGCGGCGGCAACAGCAGAACGACCGCCAAAAGCAGGGGAAGCCCCACGGCGGCGGCAAGGATTCGAGTCAGCATTATTTTGCACCTCCGAAGCGGCGGTTGCGGCTCTGATAGGCCGCGATCGCCTTTTCCAGCTCCTCCGCGCCGAAATCCGGCCAGAGGACGTCAGTAAAATAGTATTCGGCATACGCCGACTGCCATAACAGGAAATTGGAAACACGAAGCTCGCCGCCCGGGCGGATGACAAGCTCCGGATCCGGCACGCCCGTCGAATAGAGATAGCCGGAGAACTTCTCCTCCGTCAGCTCCTCCGGCCTGCACGCGCCGCTGACGCACTCGCCGGCAAAGCGGCGCGCCGCGCGGACGATCTCGTCCCGACCGCCGTAATTGAGGCAGAAGTTGACCTGCACGCCTTCATATTGCGCCGAGCGCTCCTGCGCGACCTGCACCTCCTGCCGCAGTTCGGGCGAAAGGCGGGACATATCGCCGAAGAAGCAGAACCGCACGCGGTTTTTGTCCATGTCGGCGATCGCCTCGCGCAGATAGCGCTCCAGCAGCTCCATGATGGCATCGACCTCTTCCTCAGAGCGTTTCCAGTTCTCCGTGGAAAAGGCGTAGACCGTCAGATATTTCAGGCCGATGGACTTGGCATAATTTGCCACCGTCCGAAAGGCCTCCGCGCCGAAGCGATGCCCTACCTGACGGGGAAGGCCGCGCTTTTTTGCCCAGCGGCCGTTTCCGTCCATCACGATCGCAATATGCGTCGGCAGTGCGCGCTGCGGCGCGGTTTTTTTCTTGCGAAACAGCATAGATACCCCTTCAAAGCAGGAGGGAACCCTCCGGTTCCCTCCTCAGCCAGTCTGTTTACAGCTCCATGAGCTCCTTTTCCTTGACGGCGCAGGCGTCATCGACCTTCTTGATATACTTGTCCGTCAGGTCTTGCAGATCCTTCTCGGCCTTCTTCTGGTCGTCCTCGGTGATCTCGGAGTCCTTCTTGAGCTTCTTCACGTAGTCCATCGCATCGCGGCGGATGTTGCGCACCGCGACCTTCGCGTCCTCGCCGTACTTCTTGACCTGCTTGACCAGCTCCTTGCGGCGCTCCTCGGTCAGCTGCGGGAAGACAAGGCGGATGATGCGGCCGTCATTCTGCGGGTTGATGCCCAGATCGGAGGCCTGAATGGCTTTTTCGATCTTCTTGAGCAGCGAGCCGTCCCACGGCTGGATGACCAGCGTGCGCGGATCGGGGGAAGAAATGGTGCCGACTTGTCCGATCGGCGTGTCTACGCCGTAATACTCCACGCTGATGCGATCGAGCACGCGCGCGTTGGCGCGGCCTGCGCGGATCGCGCCGAAGTCCTCCTGAAGGATCTCCAGCGTCTTTTCCATCTTTCGGGTAAATTCTTTAAAGTCTACTGCCATGTTAAAATGCCTCCTTCACTACTGTTCCGATTTTTTCTCCCATCACGACGCGCAGGATATTCTCCGGATCCTTCAGCGCAAAGAGGATGATGGGGATGTGGTTGTCCATGGAGAGGGATGTCGCGGTGGTGTCCATGACGTTCAGGTGCCGCGCAAGCACCTCGTCATAGGTGATCTCGTCGAACTTGGTCGCCGCGGGATTTTTCACAGGGTCGTCGGAATACACGCCGTCCACGTTCTTGGCAAGCAGGATCGCATCGGCGCCGATCTCCGCCGCGCGCAGCACGGCGCCGGTATCGGTGGAGAAGAACGGGTTGCCCGTTCCGCAGCCGAAGATGACTACGCGACCCTTTTCCAGATGGCGGATCGCTCTGCCGCGAATGTACGGCTCGGCAATGCGGTTCATCTCAATGGCGGTCTGCACCCGAACGGGAACATCGCGCTGCTCCAAGCAATCCGCAATGGCAAGGGCGTTGATGACCGTCGCAAGCATCCCCATCTGGTCGGCGCGTGTTCGCTCCATCCGGTCGCCGCCGTCCTTCAGCCCGCGCCAGAAGTTGCCCCCGCCGACAACGATCCCGACCTGCACGCCCGCTTCCACGCAGCGCTTTACCACGTCGCAGACGCTGCCGATCACGTCAAAATCCAGTCCGCGATGTGCATCGCCCGCCAGCGCCTCGCCACTGATCTTCAGCAGCACCCGACGATACTTCGGCTCTTTCATGCGCAACCACTCCTTTTCGTCTTGTCCGCATCTATTCTATAATACTTCCGCCGGATTGGCAACTAAAAATTTCCCAATTCACGATTTGTTTTCTTTCCGTGCCGCCGATCACGGTTTTTTTCAGAAAAAAGCGGCTTCCCCATTGCAGATTTCCGCCGTATACAGTATAATACAGTGGAATTTTTCCGAGAGGATGACAACACATGGAAGAAAAAACCAGCCCCGAAACACGGAATTTTATTGAAGCCTTTGTCGCGGAGGACATCGCACAGGGCGGTCAGTTCAGCGGCATGACGGTGCACACCCGTTTCCCGCCGGAGCCGAACGGTTATCTTCACATCGGCCACTGCAAGGCGCTGTGCATCGACTTCGGCACCGCCGAGAAGTTCGGCGGCCTGTGCAACCTGCGCATGGACGACACCAACCCCACCAAGGAGGACGTCGAGTATGTCGACGCGATCCAGCAGGATATCCACTGGCTCGGTTTTGACTGGGGCGACCGCTTTTATTACGCCTCCCAGTATTTTGATAAAATGTACGAGTGCGCCGAGGCGCTGATCAAGAAGGGGCTTGCCTATGTCTGCGAGCTGACGCCGGAGCAGATGCGCGAATATCGCGGCGACCTCAACACGCCCGCGACCAGTCCCTACCGCGACCGCCCGATGGAGGAGTCTCTCGATCTGTTCCGCCGCATGAGAGCCGGAGAGTTCCCCAACGGCGCTATGACCCTGCGCGCAAAGATCGACCTTGCCTCCGGCAACTTCAATATGCGCGACCCCGCGATCTACCGGATCAACCATATGCCGCACCACGCCACGGGCGACAAATGGTGCATCTACCCCATGTACGACTTTGCCCATCCCATCGAAGACGCCATGGAGCACATCACCCACTCGCTCTGCTCGCTGGAGTTTGAGGCGCACCGCCCGCTTTACAACTGGGTCGTGGAGCACTGTGATCTGCCGTCGAAGCCGCGCCAGATCGAGTTTGCCCGCCTCGGCATCGATCACACCGTGATGTCCAAGCGCAAGCTGCGTCTGCTGGTCGAGACCGGCCGCGTTTCCGGCTGGGACGACCCGCGTATGCCGACGCTCTGCGGCCTGCGCCGTCGGGGCTACACCGCGCACGCCATCCGCGATTTCTGCGAGCGCATCGGCGTGGCAAAGACCGCCTCGACCATCGAATACGGCTTCTTGGAGCACTGCCTGCGCGAGGATCTGAACGACAACGCCGAGCGAACCATGGCGGTGCTGCGCCCCGTCAAGCTCATCATCACCAATTATCCGGAGGGACAGTCCGAGACCTTTGAGGTGGAGAATAACCCCGTCCATCCGGAGCAGGGCACGCACACGATCACCTTCAGCCGCGAGGTCTGGATCGAAGCGGAGGACTTCCTCGAAGCGCCGATCCCGAAGTATAAGCGGATGTACCCCGGCAACGAGGTTCGGCTCAAGGGCGCTTACCTTGTCACCGCCACCGGCTGCCGCAAGGACGAAGACGGCAACGTCGTCGAGGTCTACGCCGAGTATGACCCCGCCTCCCGCGGCGGCGATCCCGCCGACGGACGCAAGGTAAAGGGCGCGACCATCCACTGGGTAGACGCCGCGACCGCCGTAGACGCCGAGGTGCGCCTCTATGACAATCTCTTCTCCGACCCGCAGCCGGACGGCCCCGACAAGGACTTCTTGGAGTGCATGAACCCCAACTCCCTGACCGTGCTCCACGGCTGCAAGATCGAGGCCTCCGTGCTGGAGGACATCAAGAAATACGACGCCGAGGACAGGAGCGGAAAGACCGCGCCGAGCTACCAGTTCATGCGCGTGGGTTATTTCTGCATGGACAGCAAGGACTGCTCCGCGCAGCATCCGGTCTTCAACCGCAGCGTGCTGCTCAAGGACAGCTTCCGTCCCAAGGCCTGACCCGCGTCCCGCGGCTGCCATCGGCCTGTCGAAGAACGCAGCTTTTCTCCAAAAATGATCACGGAGTCCGTCGCAACTCTTTGGTTGCGGCAGACTCCGTGCCTTTGTGAAGGGTAAAAATGTCGCTCGGGAAGCGACCAAAACGGGGCGCAAATCTTCTATGCTATGGGTGTAAACAAAAACAGCCAAGCAATGGGAGGTTTTATCATGCAGAAAGATTTGACAGAGATCGTATTCATCCTTGACCGCAGCGGTTCCATGAGCGGACTGGAGGCGGACACCATCGGCGGGTTCAACGCCATGATCGAAAAGCAGAAAAAGGCAGCCGGAGGGGCGCTGATCTCCACCGTGCTCTTTGACCACGTGAGCACCGTGCTCCACGACCGCGTGCCGCTCGAACGGGTCGAGCCTATGACCGATCGGGATTACACCGTTCGGGGCAGCACCGCCCTGCTCGATGCCATCGGCGGCGCGATCCGCCACATCGCAAACGTCCATAAGTATGCGCGGGAGGAGGATCGTCCGATGCACACGCTGTTTGTCATCACCACCGACGGAATGGAGAACGCCAGCCGGAATTACGACATTGAAACGGTACGGCGCATGATCCGCCGGCAGAAGGAGCAGGGCTGGGAGTTCCTGTTCTTGGGCGCGAACATCGACGCGGTGAAGACCGCCGGCAGCTTCGGCATCGGCGCCGATCGGGCGGTCAACTACCACGCGGATCAGGCAGGCACGCAGCTAAACTATGAGGTGCTCAGCGATGCCATCTGCTCCGTGCGCGCCAGCGCGCCGCTCAGCGCGGATTGGAAGGGCCGCATCGAAAAGGATTTCAAAAGCAGAAAATAAGCACAATGCCCCTGAGGCAAGACCTCAGGGGCATTGCCAGACTGTCAAAGAACCCATGCTTTCAAGAGGCGAAAGCATGGGTTTTCTTTGGA
>USIH01000087.1 GCA_900554705.1 uncultured Eubacteriales bacterium | reverse complement strand
GAACGCGGCGGCAGAGGCAACGCTTGCAGACGCGCAGGTGCGCAACATCAAGGCGAGCACAACTGACCTGACGGCGGGAACGAGTACGCTTCAGGCCGGGGAGGTGTACCTGGTCTATGAGTAAGGCAGGATATATCGGAGTGAGCAACCTTGCGCGAAAGATAAAGAAAATGTACGTGGGCGTGGACGGTGTGGCGCGGCAGGTGAAGAAGGCGTATGTCGGAGACGCGTACAACAAGGCGCGGCTGTGGTACACGGCGAGATATTTTGAATACACCGGCAATTACACGGAGCAGGAAGTTACGATTGGCGGAAAGGCATATGTGCTGTACACGCTGACCAGCTCCGGGACGCTGAAGTGCAGCGAGGCGCAGTACTGGATGTGCGGCGCAGGGTGCAGCGGCGAAGCGAACCGCAGAATGGGCACCGGAACATATAATTACGAAGCGGGAAGAGGCGGGTGCGGCGGACACGTAGCGTCTGGCACAATGCTTCCGGGCACATGGCAGGTGCTGATTGGCGCAGGTGGAGACACGTCGAAAAACGGCGCTGAAGCGAACAGCGGCGGAAACACGAGCATAACGTTTGGCGGTACCACAACCACGGCAGAGGGAGGCAACATCATCAGCGGCGGTTCGGGCGGCGGCAGTGCGGCAAACTACCGTTACGCTATCGGCCAGCGAAACGGCGGCAGCGGAGACGGAGTGTCTACAATACCATTTGGGCTGACGTCGCTCGGGAAAGCATGCCCGGGCGGCGGCGGCGGCGGGTTATACATGAACAACTCGAACAGAAGGAATGGCGGCGCAGGCGGCTCAAACGGCGAGGACGGCGGCGATACGTCTACAGGCGGGTCTGATGGAGGCGCAGGCGGCGAAACAGGCGGCGGCAGGGGAGGCAATACGTCGCCAACAACCGTTGAATCGGGCAGCGCAGCCACTTTTTACGGAGGCGCTGGCGGAGGCGCAGCAGTTAGGACAAGTGGCTCTTGGATGGCCGCGAACGGCGGCGCGGGATATCAGGGTGTGGTATACGTACTGCAAGAGGCGGCATAAGGAGGAATGAAAATGATCGGAGCAATTGTGAAGGACAACATCGTCGAAAACCTGATCGTGCTGGACGAGGCGCAGAAGGCCGAGCTGGAGGCGGCGCTCGGGTGCGAGATCGTGGACGCGCGGCCTTACGGCCTGATTGCGGGCGACCTGAGGACGGCGGCGGGCTGGACGCGCAACGCGGGCGGCGAACAGATGGTGCTTGAATTGCAAACGCAGGAAGCCTATGACAGCTACACGCTGGCTGCACAGCGCGCGGCGGACGCGGAGGCGGCGCTGGAGACGGCGGGCGAGGCGGCGACGGCAGAAGCCCTGAACATACTGAGAGGAGATGTGAGTGAATGACTGAAGCGCAAAGAAAAGAGCTGCTGGCCATGCGCGCGGCGCTGGACGGGCTGGTGGGCAAGATCGTGGAGACGCCCGCCGAAGTGAACGAGTACCAGGCGGCTGTGCGCGAATGGCAGCCCGGAGCGTTCGCGGTGGGCGACGTGAGGCAGCGCCTGGGCGCGCCCTATAAGTGCGTGCAGGCGCACGACAGCACGGCAAACCCGACTTGGACGCCGGAAGCGACGCCCGCGCTGTGGATGCAGTATCACGGCACCACGCCCGAGAGCGCCAGGCCGTGGATTGCGCCGACCGGCGCGCACGACATGTACAAGGCCGGGGAGTACATGATCTGGACGGACGGCAGGCTCAAGAAGGCCAAAATGGACACGGCCTATAGCCCGACGGACTATCCGCAGGCATGGGAGGATCAGAGCGGCGGCGAAACGGGCGGCGGCGAGACGGGCGGCGGCGGAGGCGGCGAGAGCGGCGGAGGGACGACCGCGGCACCGTGGCAGCAGCCCGAAGGGGCGCATGACGCATATAAGAAGGGCGCTGAGGTGAGCCACAAGGGATCTGAATGGACATCTGATGTTGACGGCAACGTCTGGGAGCCGGGCGTCTACGGATGGACAAAAAAGGAGAGCTGATATGATTACAATCAAAGCGGCCTTCACCGACAGGGACACGATGCTGGGACTGCTGGGGCGCGTGGGCGAGAACGGGACGCGGCAGATCGAGTTTGACTGCTCAGAAATTCTGGCCGAATACCCGGCGGCGGTGATCGTGTGCGCGGTGAAAAGGCCGGGCGAGGAGAGCGCGTATTACGCCGACATGCAGGCGGAGGGCGCTCTGCGCAGGCTGATCCTGAGGGACGTGGAAACTGAAAAGCCCGGCACACTGAAGCTGGAACTGAGCGCGCTGGACGGCGAGAAGCAGCGCCGGACAACGCTCTATGCCGGTGCGATTGCGTCGGGGCTGACGCGGACGGACGAGGAGCCGAGCGACCCGGAAAAAGACCTGATCGACTACATTGCCGACGCGGAGACCGTAAAGCAGGAGGCGAGCAACGCCGCGAAGGACGCGCGGGCCGCAGCCGGGAGAGCGGAGGACGCGGCAAGCGAGATAGAAAACATGACCGCGAACGCCGTAACGCTTGCGCCGGGCGAATCCGCTACGGCCAATTACAACGCGGGCGTGCTGACGCTTGGTGTGCCGAAGGGCGATACCGGCGCGAAGGGCGACCCGGGGGCGAAGGGCGACAAGGGAGACCCGGGCGTGCCAGGCTCCGATGCAGCTGTCACAAAACAGAATATAGAGGCGGCACTGGGGTACGCGCCGGTGATGGATGTGCAGGTGGCCGGGAGCAGCATACTGGATGGCGGGGTGGCGAATGTGCCAATCGCAAACAAACTGACAAATGGGGTTATGAGACCTGATTTCTATGGCATAGGCGTGAGTCCCGCCGGCATCCTTTACGTACAAAACACATCTAATAATAACATTACGAATCGAATCTCAAGTGCGCCTTTGACAGCTTACAACCTCGACTACGCCGTCAAAGCTGCCATGTGCGACGGGAAAGGCGCGGCGTGGACGGACACAGAACGCCTGGCAGCGCTCCTGCGGCTGGGATGTACCGTAGGTGATGATGGCATCGTGCGATGGTCTGCGCAGACGGGAGGCTAACCATGCAATACATTTATGCGGCAAAACCTAACTATAACTCCGAAACACATGAACTGTATCCGACCTATAATCTAGAGAATGGCATATTTTCCGTTGGCTGGGACGTACAGCCAAAGCCAGATGAGGATGGATATACACCAACGTCAGATGAGCAACCGCAAGGAGCGCCTACGCTGCGGGAACGGGTTGAGGCGCTGGAAAGCGCGAGCGACGATATTATCCTGATGATGGCAGACTTAATCGGAGGAGGTGAATAAGATGAAGACATTGAACAATCTGAAACTGAGGATCATGGTGCGGGCGTTCCGCATCCGAATCGCGAATGGCGAATCCATTGAGGACATTGCGGCGGACTATCCGGCGCTGACCACGGACGATCTCACAGCCATAAATGCGGAACTCCTGCGGCTGGGATGTATCGTGGACGATGCCGGCAATGTGCGCTGAACTGTTCAAACGAGCGGCACCTGACCACACCGCCGGGGCGGCGTGAAATAAATGGGGAGGGATGGACATGGCAAAGAAGGTCAAAATCTGCTTGGACGCGGGACACTATGCGGAGTATAACCGCAGCCCGGTTGTGCCGGAATACTACGAATCGCATATGTCGTGGAAACTGCACCTGCTGCTGAAAAAGTACCTGGAGCAGTACGGCATTGAGGTGATCACGACCCGCCCGGACCAGCGCAAAGACCTGGCGCTCTACCAGCGCGGCGCGACGTCCAAGGGCTGCGACCTGTTTTTGTCGCTCCACAGCAACGCGGTGGGCGGCAAAGTGGGCAATGAGAGCGTCGACCGCGTGATGGTATTTGCTCCGATTGATGGCAGAGGCAAGGACATTGCCGGCAAACTAGGCGAATGTATCCGCGCGGTGATGCAGACCAAGCAGGGCAGCCGTGTCGAGACGCGCGAGGGCAACCGCGGCGACTACTACGGCGTGATTCGCGGCGCGACGGCGGTCGGGACGATCGGCCTGCTGGTGGAGCATAGTTTCCACTCGTGCACCCGGTCGGCGCGATGGCTGCTGGATGATGTCAATCTGGATAAGCTCGCGCGCGCGGAAGCGCGGGTGCTGGCCGAGCACTACGGGCTGGCCAAACAGCCGGACGCGCCGGTCGAGCCGGAGGAACCCACGCAGGATAACTCTAAGGAGGATACGGACATGGGAGTATTGTACAGGGTGCAGATCGGCGCATTCTCGCGCAGGGAAAATGCGCAGCGCACATTGGAGAAGGCAAAGGCGCTGGGATTTGATGCGTTTATCGTGGAACAGCAGCGCGAGAAAGACGCGGGCGGGCTGACCATCGCAAAGGGAAACTGGAACGTGCGCAGGGGCGCCGGAACCGAGTTCGGCATTATCGGACTGGCGCGCGAGGGCGAGGTGTACGAGCAGGACGAGGAAGCGAGCACGGCGGACTGGGTGTGCATCCTGTACGGCGGCGAAAAGGGCTACATCAGCGCGAAGGGAGTTGTCGATAAATGAATGAAGAGCAGGTCATCGCGCTGCGCGAGGAAATGGCCGCGAACAACAAGGAGCACGAGGCGTTTAACCGAAGACTGAAGGAGCACGACCAGAAGCTCGGCCAGCTCAACGACCTGACGGTGGCCATTAGCCGCCTGACAGATGCGAACGTGAACAACACAAAGGTACTTGAGCAGGTGAAGGGCACGGTGCAGCGGCTGGACGCGCGCCTGGAGAGCATCGAGCACGAGCCGGGCGAAAGGTGGAAGAAGATCACGTTTGAGATCGTCAAGTACCTGGTGCTGGCGGCTATCGGCGCGGCGGTGGGATATTTTTTGAAGGGGTAACCGGCGCGCGGAAAGACCTTTCGCCTTCTGACGGAGGGCATAAAAAATAAAGGAGGAAGACCCATGGACAAAATCAACTGGAAGCGGAAACTGACGAGCAGGAAATTCTGGACGGCGATCGGCTCCTTCGTGAGCATGCTGATTATCGCGCTGGGCGGCGCGGAAACGGTCGCGACGCAGGTGACGGCGCTGATCATGGCGGGCGCGTCGGTCATCGCCTACATCATCGGCGAGGGGCTGGCGGACGCGGGCAACGCGGGCATGGACGACGAGAGCGACGGTGAGTAGCCGTGCGCGAGCATCCATTCCGAGGAGCGACCAGGGCGCAAATGCGCGCACGGATTGACGACGCGATGCTTTCTGACCTGGACAGGCGGATTGCAAACGCGTGCTTTGTGGAGTGCTGCGCGTCCGACGTGGAGGCGGGCGTGGCGGCGGGATGCGACAGACGAACCGTCAAGCGGCATTTGCCGGGGATTATCGAGGTGCTGATGATCAGAAAGTGAAAAGGGCGGGGAAACCCGCCTTTTTGTATTGACTTGCCGCGCAGAATGTGCGATACTGAAGAAAAGCGGGAAGGAGACAGAGCGCATGGACGGAAGAGTGTGCCTGATCTGCGGCGCGGAGCTGCCGAAGCGCAAGAGCAAATACTGCTCTGAGCAGTGCGGGAAAAAAGCGATTAAAATGCGCGCACAGGAAAACTACAAGCAGGTTCGCGGAAGGCAGGGCGTGTTCAGGTTTGGGATTATCTGCATGGACTGCGGGCGCGCTTATGACGGCACGATCAAAACAAAGCGCTGCCCGGCCTGCCAGGAGGAAGCGGACAAAAGACACTATGCAGAATTCCTGGCGAGGGCAAGGATGGGCGCACAGCGAAAAATCGGAAGCACCGATCTATGCCAGCGATGCGGACAGCCATATACCGTAGAGGGCAGCGCGCAGCGGTACTGCAAAGCCTGCGCGCCCATTGCGATGAAGGAAAACATCAGCGAGCATAAGAAAAAATATCGTCTGGAATACTATGGTAATCCTGAGCACGCCCAGGAAAAGCGAGAGGCGAAAAGGGTAAAAAAAGGGCAGATCGAGACCTGTCCGATCTGCGGGAAGCAGTTTGAATCCAGGTACGGTGCCAAATACTGCTCGGACGAGTGCAGGCGCGAATGGGCCAGGCGCAATGACAAAACGCCGGAGCGACATGCAAAACACAGTGAGTATAAAAAGAGAAAAAGGCAGACGGAGGAAGGCAGAGCGGAGATCAACAGAAAGGCACGGGAAAACTACGCAAAGAGAAAGGCGCGCGAGAAAGGGAATCCCGAAAATCAGACTTGACGGGCGCGATTGCGCGCGGTATAATAGATATGGTATTGCTGGTGCGCGATGCGACGGACGCGCCCAGAGGCCCGGGTTGGAAGCGCCCGGGCTTTTTTGAATCATGCGAGAGGGAGGGATAAAGATGGAGATCAACGAGATTGTGAGCAGGGTGGAGGTGTACGGCCTGAGGGAATCGGTCGCCGCGTCGAAATACCCGATGGCGGTTGACACGGGGGCGTGCACGACGCGCGTCACGGACAACACAAAGGCGCTCGCGTCGGCGGCGCCGGGAACCGGACACGACCAGTTCCTCACAGGAATCATCGTGCAGTTTGACCTGACGTTCTCCCTGAAGGCGTGGACGGAGGCACAGAGGTATCACTTTCTGGACTTTGTATCGAGCCAGAGCACGATGCACCGGATGGCACAGTTTGACCTGGACAAACAGTACATGCCTTATACCGACCCGCGCATGATAGAGATCATGAAGGAAAAGGTCGCGGACTATAACGCGGAGCCTACGCCCGAAAACTACCTGAAGATACTGTACTCCAACCCGGCGGGCTTTCGCCTGACAGCGCGCATGACGACGAATTACAGGCAGCTCAAGACGATTTACAGGCAGCGCAGGACGCACAGGCTGCCCGAGTGGCGCGTGTTCTGCGAGTGGATTGAGACGCTGCCCTTTGCGAAGGACTTTATCATGGGCAAAAAAAACTGAACGGAATAAAAAGAAAAAGGACCCGGCGAAACGCCGGGCCCTATTTGTTTTTGGACTTGCACAGGATTTGCACAGCGAATGCGCAGGCCGTGTACAGATTTGCCCCCGGCAAAACGCTCGAAGCGCGATAATAAAGAAAAAGGAGGCGAAACGCAATGGCCTATGGGTATCCGTATCAGCCGGGAGGCATGCCGAGCTATTTTAATACGAACTACATGCCGCCCGCGCCGCAGATGAACATGAACCCGCCCGCGCCGCAGCCAAACGCGCAGGCGCAGAACACGCCGGGCAGCAATGTGACCTGGATTTACGTGAACGGGATGGCGGGCGCGCGGGAGCAGATCGTTCAGCCCGGTCAGACCGCCTGGATGATGGACAACAACGAGCCGGTGATCTTTGTCAAGAGCGTAGACACGATGGGTGGCGCGAGCCTGAGAGGATTTCGCCTGCAGGAGATCAACGCGCACCCAAATGCGCCTGAGAGCGGCCAATACGCCAGCGCTAACGACCTGAGCGCGGCGAACGAACGGATTGCGCGCCTGGAGACGACCCTGAGCGGACTGATGAATGAACTGGGAGGTGGAAAACATGAACCCGTTGGCGCAGATAGCGGGCAGGCAGGCGGCAAATAACCTGCCGATGGGGCAGTTGATCCAGCAGTTTATGCAGTTCAGGCGGCAGTGGACGCCTGAAACCGCGCAGGCGAAGATCAACGACATGCTCAAAAGCGGGCAGATCAACGCGGAGCAGCTTGCCCAGGCGGAGCAGATGGCGCGCCAGATGGGCGGCATGTTCAAGTGACGTTCCCGGGCGTGATGCGCAGCGCGCCCGATGAGCGAATATAAAAAACGAGGTGAAAAAAATGTCTGAAATGAACGAGGGCGGCAGCTTCTTCAGCGGAGACGGCTTCTGGGGCATCATTGTGCTGTTCTTCATCTTCGCGATGTTCGGCGGCGGTTCGTTTGGTGGCCTTGGAAGCAATGCGGCGCAGGGCGCGCTGACCCGCGCGGAGCTGGCCGACGGCTTCAACACCGCGACGCTCGAGCGCAACCAGAACGACCTGATGCGCGACCAGTTCGGCATGCAGCGCGAGATCATGGAAAACCGATTCGCGCAGCAGCAGTGCTGCTGCACCACGCAGCAGAACATTCTGCAGAATCGCTATGACTACGCGCTGGGGCAGGCGAACACGCAGCGGGAGATTCTGGACAACCGCTACAACACGCTGCTGGGCTTCAACAACATGCAGGCCCGGCAGGACGCCTGCTGCTGTGACCTGAAGACGGCGATTCACGCTGAGGGCGAGGCGACCCGCGCACTGATCAACGCCAACACCATGCAGGAGCTTCGCGACAACCTGCAGGCGGCGCAGCTCCAGCTGGGCAACCTGAGCCAGACGCAGACCCTGCTGGCGGCGATCGACAAGGTGCCTTACCCCGCCTACATCACCAGCAGCCCGTATCAGTCGGCCTGCAACCCGTGTATGGGCAATGCCTGCGGCGGCTGCTGCAGGTAAACTGACCTGATCATACGCTTTGACAGCGCAACGGCCCCCGGCGAGCGCTGGGGGCTGCATTATTGAAGGAGGAAGAGGAAATGTATCAGGAGTATGTCGAAAAAGTCAAAGAAGTCATTGGCAAGATGGACGTGGAGAAGATGAGCATCGAAGAAATGCGAAATCTGCTGGCGCTGGCCTGGCAGATCGAAAGCAATGACAGAATGCTCACCTATCTGAGAATGCAGCCGGAAGGGATTGGAACCTGCTACTGCACGACCTAATGAAAGAAGGAGGAATATGAAGATGGCATGCGAAAACAAGTGCTGGCAGAAGAGCGCGCAGACCGCCTACAACGACGCGGAACAGGCGTATGTGGCGGCGGGTACGCAGGTGAACGTGCTGGGCACGCTGGCGACCGACAGCGGCGTGAGCGTCAAGACGCAGACCGGCGGGTTTCAAATCGTCTCGGGCGGTTTGTTCCGGGTGAGCTACGATGTGACGAGCACGCCGGGCGCGGCGGG
>USIH01000086.1 GCA_900554705.1 uncultured Eubacteriales bacterium | reverse complement strand
CGAACCTTTTTGGCAGTCTGTCAGCGTGTCGAAAAGGGTTTTTCGACACGCTGACGCAGGGGAGGCACCGCCTCCCCTGCGTTTTATGCAGATTCAAAAATACCCAGCGGCGGAGCCGCGAAGGTGAAGAGCACCAGCGCAGCGGCATAAAACATCACGAGCATCAGCAGGACACCCGTCCGGCGGGCAAGTGCGCCGCTCTGATACAGCCGCCACGTGAGCAGAAAACCGAAGGCGACGGAAACGTAATAGAGCGTGATGTCCAGCCAGAGCGCCGTGTAACCGAAGCCGCACCGAATGAGATAATAGACGCCCAGAAGGAAAAGCGGCATTGCCAGAAGCGCGGCAAAAAACGCGCTCCACAGGTCATAGGGGCGGCGGGTGCGGAACGACAGCACGAGCGCCGCCGCGAGCATCGGCCAGAACAGGAGCTTTAAGTGCTCCCAGACGCTTTCGTTGACGGGCGATACCAGCGCCGTCAGCGCGTTCGGCCAAAGGTCAAACAGAAAGTGCAGCGCGGTACCGCCGAGCGCAACGGCGACGGCGGCGATAAGAAACGGCTTTTTCATAGCAAAAGATCCCTCCCCTGCCACTGTATGCGGCCAAGGGAGGGATCCATTCCGTAAAATCTGTCTTGCGGCGTTCTTTAACGATCCAAACGATTTTCGATCGCCATGATCTTGTCGACGCGGCGCTGATGCCGTCCGCCCTCAAAGGCGGTGTCCAGCCAGATGTCGACGATCTCCAGCGCGAGCTTTTCGCCGATCATGCCCTGACCGAGCGCCATCATGTTCGCGTCGTTATGGCGGCGCGTGAGGCTGGCGGAAACGGTATCAGAAAGCAGGGCGCAGCGGATGCCGTGTACCTTGTTGGCGGTGATGCTCACGCCGATGCCGGTCGTGCAGACCAAAATGCCGCGCTCGCAGTCGCCGCGCGCGACCGCCTCGGCGGCTGGAAGCGCATAGTCCGGATAGTCGCAGCTCTCTTCGCTGTCGGTGCCGAAGTCGCGCACCTCATAACCGCGCGCGATCAGGTGCTCCTTGATCACGTTCTTCAGGCGCAGGCCGCCGTGGTCACAGGCAAGGGCAATTTTCATAGGGAAACCTCCTTAAAGTAGATCAATGATAAGCGCCGCAGCGTGGCAGGCAAACAGCGCAAGCGCGCCCAGCACCGCAAAGGCAGTCCTGCCGCGCGCACAGGCGACGCTCCAGACGCGGCACAGCGCCGCGAGCAGCGCAAGCGGCAGCAGATAAGCGCCGCCGAAGATCCACGCCGCAAACAGCAGCACGGTCAGAAGCAGCAGCGCACGGCACAGCGCCTCCTTGCGCCAAAAGGCGCCGTGCACCAGCGGCACAAGCGCCGCCGCGCCAAACAGGAGTAAGAAGCCGTCGCGGTAGGAAAGGCACAGGCGCGGCGCGCCGAACAGGCCGGAGACCGCCGCACGGATCTGACCGCCCAGCAGCCGGTACATCCGGAAGGAGCGGAAGATCTCAAAATAGCCGCCGTCCCAGAGGCCGCGCAGCTTCAAATGCGCCGCCCAGAGCAGCAGACCGCCCACAAGGCCGAATGCCGCCACGGCAAGCACGGACAGCGCGGGGCGAAAGTCCTCCTCCTGCCTGCTGCGGCGCACAAGCGTCAGCACGTAGGCAGCGGCATAGAGCGGCAGCAGATAAACCGCGCGGAAGCACAGCAGGGCGGCAAGGCCGTAAAGGACGCCGCAGCCCAGAAGATAGAGCCAGCGCAGGCGCGCCGCGCTCGTCATCCAGAGCAGGAGCAGGAGCAGCGACACGGCAAGGCACGCAAGCGCGCCCGAAGCGCCGAACGGAAACACGGCGTCAAACGAAGCGGCCACGCCGAGCACGGCGGCAAAAAACGCGGGCAGGCGGCGGGAAAACAGGCCGCGCAGCAGCGCGTAAAGCGCGGGGGCAAGCAGCGCCTGCTCCGCAGCGGTGGGCAGGATGCGGACAAGCGCCTCCCACGGCTCGCTCGAAAGGTGCAGGCGCGCGTCAAAAAACAGGAAAACCAGCCGCAGGCACGCGGCGCACAGCAGCGCAAGCGCGCCGACGCAGAGATCGGCCGGAGAGAACGCGGGACGCGGCAGTGCGACCGGCTGCACGGGAGCAAAGCGGGCGAGCCACTCCGTCGTTCCGCGGCGGGGACGCAGCGCGGCAAAATAGGAGGCGGCGTTCAGGCAGGCCAGCAGCGCGGCAGCCGCAAGCAGCACCCGCTGCGCGGTATCATACGTGTCCATCTTGGCAGCCCCCTTTCTCTCTGATTTTATCATAACATACTTCTTTCGCTTGCGCAAGAGAAAAAAACTGCAAAAAGTCTTGCATAGGGCGGCGAAATATGGTATATTCTTTGTTTGTTGATGATTTTATTTGCGGAAGCGCCGCAAGAAGGGACGAAATTGCATGGCAGAACAGAAAAACATCCGTAACATTGCCATTATCGCGCACGTTGACCACGGCAAGACCACCTTGGTCGACGAAATGCTCAAGCAAGGCGGCATTTACCGCGAGAATCAGGCGGTGGTCGATCGCGTGATGGACTCCGGCGATCTGGAGCGTGAGCGCGGCATCACCATTCTTGCAAAGAACACCGCCGTACATTACAAGGGCTACAAGATCAACATCGTCGACACCCCGGGTCACGCCGACTTCGGCGGTGAGGTCGAGCGTATTTTGAAGATGGTCAACGGCGTCATCCTCTTGGTCGACGCCGCCGAAGGCCCCATGCCGCAGACCCGCTTCGTGCTGCAAAAGGCGCTGGAGCTGGGGCACAAAGTCATTGTCGTGGTCAACAAGATCGACCGGCTCGACGCCCGTGTGGAAGAGGTCATGGAGGAAGTGCTTGAGCTGCTGCTCGACCTGAACGCAACGGACGAGCAGTTCGACTCCCCCACGCTGTTCTGCTCGGCGCGGCAGGGCGTCGCAAGCTTCAGCCCCAACGAGACGGGCGTGAACCTCAACCCCCTGTTTGACACGATCGTAAACTACATCCCCGCGCCGCAGGGCGACCCCGCTGCCCCCGTGCAGATGCTCGTCTCCTCGATCGACTACAACGAATACGTCGGCCGCATCGGCATCGGCCGCATCGAGCGCGGCACCCTGCACCAGAATCAGGAGGTCACGATCTGCGACTACCACGACCCGTCGCAGCGCGCCAAGGGCAAGGTCGTCGCCCTGTACGAATTTGACGGTCTGAACCGCAAGCCGATCACGGAGGCCTCTGCAGGCGAGATCGTCGCCTTCTCCGGCATGGCGGACATCACCATCGGCCGCACCATCTGCGCAAACGACGCTGTGGAGCCGCTGCCCTTCGTCAAGATCTCCGACCCGACGATCGAGATGACCTTCTCCGTCAACGACTCCCCCTTCGCCGGCCGCGAGGGTAAATATGTCACGTCGCGCAACCTGCGCGACCGCCTGACGCGCGAGCTTTTGAAGGATGTCTCCCTGCACGTGACCGAGCAGGGCACCGACGCCTTCAACGTCGCCGGACGCGGCGAGATGCACCTGTCCATCCTCATGGAAACGATGCGCCGCGAGGGCTATGAGTTCCAAGTCAGCACGCCGCGCGTTCTGACCAAGACCATCGACGGCAAGCTCTGCGAGCCGATTGAGCGCATGGTCGCGGACGTTCCCGAGAGCGCCATGGGCAGCGTCATTGAGAAGATCGGCAGACGCAAAGGCGATCTGGTCTCGATGAATCCGGTAGGCAGCCGCTACCGTCTGGAATTTCTCGTTCCGTCGCGCGGCCTGTTCGGCTACCGCAACGAATTTTTGACCGATACGCGCGGCGAGGGCATCATGTCCTCGGTGCTGGACTCCTATGCCCCCATGAAGGGCGAGATCGACCGCCGCAAGGTCGGCTCTCTCGTGTCCTTTGAGACGGGCGAAGCCTGCTCCTACGGCCTTTACAACGCGCAGGAGCGCGGCCAGCTCTTCATTGAGCCGGGCACGGAGGTCTATGCCGGTATGGTCGTGGGCGTCTGCTCGCGCAACGAAGACATGACCGTAAACGTCTGCAAGAAGAAGCAGCTGACCAATATGCGCGCCGCAGGCGCGGACGAAGCGCTGCGGCTGACGACGCCGCGCGTGATGTCGCTGGAGCAGTGCTTAGAGTTCCTTGCCGATGACGAGCTGCTGGAGGTCACGCCCAAGAGCCTGCGCATCCGCAAGCGCGAGTTGGATCACGCCGCCAGAATGCGCCAGCTTATGAAAACGCGCAACAGTTGACCCCATATGTTGTGTTTTCCCCGCATCGCGGAACAATTTTTCTCTCGCTGCGGGAAAAAGCGAAAATTTTGGTTGACTTTGTCCCCCGTTTTACGCTATAATGCCATTTGCATGACTATGAGCAGTTAATTGACCGCTGCTGCTTCCCGCCTTTGTTCGGGAGGCTGTTGAGCATATTATTACAGGAGGTGTACACGAGATGCTGCGTACCTATCAGCCCAGAAAGCGCCATCGCGCAAAGGTCCACGGATTCCGCAAGAGAATGGCTACCGCCAACGGCCGCAAGGTTCTTGCCCGCCGTCGTGCAAAAGGCAGAGCCGTTCTGTCCGCCTGAGCCTTAGCAATGCCGTGACCGCACCACAGTAATCCAAATGTCATCAGGGGCGAACGGAGGTATTCTCTGTTCGCCTTTTTTGCACTACCGTGAGGAAGGAACATGCTGGTACCACTCAAGGAAAACGCCGTCTTTCGCCGCCTATACTACAAGGGCGCAAGCGCCGGCAACCGCTATCTTGCGGTCTATTGCCGCCGCAACCGGCTGGAGCACAACCGCGTGGGGCTTACCGTCAGCGCAAAGCTCGGCAACGCCGTCACGCGCAACCGCATTCGCCGCCGTCTGCGCGAGATCTACCGCGCGCAGGAGAGCGGCCTAAAATGCGGTTGGGATCTGGTCATCGTAGCGCGCGGCGCTGCGGTGGATGCCGAGTTTGCCGTCCTGGCGCGCGCCTTTTCCGCGCTGACCGCTCGACTGGATCTGACGAAATGAAGCGCGTACTGCTGGCCCTGATCCGTTTTTACCGGCGCAACCTTTCCCCGCTGCACCCCGGAAAATGCCGCTTTATCCCCACCTGCTCGGAATACGGGCTGGAGGCGATCGAAAAATACGGCGCGCTTCGGGGTGGCTGGCTGACCTTTCGGCGGCTGCTGCGGTGCAATCCCTTTTACCACGGCGACATTTACGACCCCGTACCGTAATCCACTCTACCTGATTGGAGGCCTCGCATGGACATTATCAAGATCCCCTTCGGCTTTTTGCTGGAAAAACTCTACCTGTTCTGCAACAACTACGGCGTTGCACTGATCCTCTTCTCGCTGATCGTCAAGCTCATCCTTTTGCCGATGGGCATGAAGAGCAAGAAGAGCATGATGAAGATGTCGCGCCTCCAGCCGCAGCTTAAGCAATTAGAGATCGCCTGCGGCGACGACAAGCAAAAATATCAGCAGGAGACGATGCGGCTGTACAAAGAGGAGAACGTCAGTATGTTTGGCGGCTGCCTCTGGTCGCTCATTCCCCTTCTGATCCTCTTCCCGCTCTATACCGTCATCCGCGAGCCGCTTACCTATATGCTCCACCTCAAGGGAGCGGACTACGACGCAATCAAGGCGGCCTTTGTCGCCCTCGGCAACAGCACCAAGGGCGCTTACTGGCAGTTCGGCGCGGCGCAGATCGTCGAGACGTGCGCCGGAGCCGTCAAGGAGGGCGCGGAGTTCCTCAAGGACATTGATTTCAGCTCCATCCACTTGGACAAGCTCGCCGCCCTGAAGGATATCAACTTCTCCTTCCTCGGCATTGATCTGGGTCAGAAGCCCGTCATCGACTTCTGGAAGGATCTGCGCTGGAGCACCATCGGCGGCACCCTCATCCCGATCGTTTCGGGCGCATTCAGCTATCTTTCCATGTTCATCTCTCAGAAGATGAACGATTCCGTCATCCGCAACGAAAACGGCGAAGCGGATCCCACCGCGCAGGCCTCTGCACAGACCGGCAAAACCATGACCCGCATGATGCCGCTGGTCTCCGTGATCTTTGGCTTTATGATGCCGCTCGGCATCTCCATTTACTGGATCTCGCAGAGCGTTTTCGGCATTGTGCAGGACTATTTCCTGACGAAGCACTATCGCAAGGTCTATGACGCGGAGGACGCCGTCCGCCGCGAGAAGGCGGCGCAGCGTGCCGCCGAGGAAGCCGAAAAGGAACGCATCCGCGCGGCAAAGCGCGCTGCCAACCCCGACGGCATCACGGAAAACACGAGCAAGAAAAAGCAGCAGCTTCGGGAACGTCAGGAACGAGAAGCCGCTGCCAAGGAATTTCATAAAAAGCATGCCGACGCGGATACGGAGCAGTCTTCCGGCGGTGAGCCGGATCGTCCCTACGCGCGCGGCAGAGCCTATCAGTCCGATCACTACGGTAAAAAGGAGTAGCCATGGAAAATTCTTACATCGCCACCGGCAAAACCATCGAGCTGGCGATCAACGCAGCCCTGACCCATCTGGGACTCGACCGTGACAGCGTGAGCGTCGAAGTTCTGGAAAACGCCCGTTCCGGTTTTCTCGGCATCGGCGCTTCCCCCGCAAAGGTAAAGGTCACATACGAGACGCCCGATCCGGCACCTGAAAAGGTCGCCCCGAAGACCGCGCTCTCCTCCGCCTCCCGCTCCAAGCCGAAGGAAACGGCGCCCGCCGTGCCCGTCACGACCGGCGTCATCTCCCGCCCCGGCAAGAAGCCCGAACAGGTGGAAAAGCCGCGCCCCGCGAAGCCTGCGGAGCACAAGAGCGCCGAGCGGAAACCCGCCGAGCGCAAGCCGGCAGAACGCAAGCCTGTAGAGCGCAAAAACACCGAGCGCAAGCCCGCGCCTAAGGCAGCGCCGAAGCCGGCAGAGCCTGTTGTCTACGCCCCCGCTCCCGCAGGCAGCGTGGAAGAGCAGATCGAGCACTTCCTCAAGGGACTGATGGAGCATATGGGAGCCGATGCAGTCCCCCATGCCTATGCGCTGGACGAAGAGAGCTACCGCGCGGATCTGGTCGGCAACGACATCGGTATGCTGATCGGTCGTCGGGGCGATACGCTCGACGCCATTCAGTACCTCACCGGCTATGCGATCAACCGTGACCGCGAAAAGCGCCTGCGCGTCAGCGTCGACGCGGGCGGCTATCGGCAGCGCCGCGAAGAAGCGCTGCGGCAGCTCGCCGCAAAGATGGCCGCCAAGGCCGTCAAGTACAAGCGCAGCATGGCGCTTGAGCCGATGAATTCTTATGAGCGTCACGTCATCCACACGGCGCTGCAGGACTACGAAGGCGTGACGACGAGTTCGACCGGTACCGAGCCGAACCGCCGCGTTGTGGTCTCCTATGAGAAGCCGCAGCGCCCCAGCAACAAACCGGTCAGCCGCGAGTGGAGCTGACGAGAGACTTAGGAGGAAACGGTATTATGTTCGAACAAGTGAGAAAACTGCTTGCCCATCAGTTTGAGGTGGACGAAAACACCATCACCATGGACACCAACATCGCGGACGATCTCGGCGCGGATTCGCTCGACGTCGTGGAGCTGGTCATGTCTATCGAGGATGCCTACGGCATCACGATCGAAGACGAGAAGGCGGCTGAGCTGACCACCGTCCGTCAGGTCGTGGATTACCTCGAGAAGAACACCTGAGCACTTACATCTGAAAAAGCAGACAGCCGCCGTGCTGTCTGCTTTTTTGTGTCTGTGGGCGTGCGCTCTGCACGGCCTTTTTTGTTTTCACCCGCAAATGTGATTGACGAAACCGGCCGCAGCGGGTAAAATAAACAATGTATGCTGGAAAGGAGCGCGCGTATGCTGCAATTTCAACCGCAGGAGCATCTGCTGCATTCGTATATCGTCGTGTCGCAGTCTGAACAGGCGCGCGAGCGGCTGGCGCTCGATCTGACAGCGGCCATGCTCTGCCGCAGCGACGGCGTGCGCCCGTGCCGCGCGTGCAGGGACTGCCGCAAGGTCTATGACCATGTGCATCCGGACGTGATCTATGTCGAGCCGGATCGCAGCGGCAAGACCCCTGTGATCAAGGTCGATCAGATCCGCAGTGTTGCGGCCACAGCATACATCCTGCCGAGCGAGGCGGAAAAGAAGGTCTACGTTCTGCGTCAGGCAGAGTTGATGAATCTCAATGCGCAGAATGCGTTTTTGAAGCTGCTGGAGGAGCCGCCGCGCAGCGCGGCGTTTATTCTTGCGGCCGCAAGCCCGGATTCGCTGCTGACGACGGTGCGCTCGCGCTGCGCGCTGCTGCGCGACCCGACCGAGCAGCCGCTGGAGTCGGAGGAGATGCGCACTTTGGCGGACGATTACCTGCACGCGGTCGCGTCGCAGGATCGCATGACGCTCCTGCGCTGGTGTCTCGCGCACGAGGGCATGGAGGCGCAGACGCTTGCGGAGTTTTTGCCCGCGGTGCAGCACCGGCTCGTCGAGCTGCTGGCGCAGCCGGGGCAGACGCTTTTGCCGGAGACGCTGTGCGCGCAGCAGCTGCGCCTGATCGAGACCTGTGAGCAATACCGCCGCGCCAACGTCAGCGTAAAGCATATCTTTGGCCTGCTGTCCGTTTCCGGCGTGCAGGCGCGTGTTCAGAAGTGAGGATACCAAATTGACAGAAGTAATCAGTGTGAAATTCAAAAACCGCGGCAAGGTCTATTTCTTTGACCCGCACGGAATCGCCGTGCGCACGGGCGACAAGGTCGTCGTCGAGACCTCGCGCGGCTTGGAGCTGGCAGAGTGCGTTCTCGGAAACCACGTCGTGCCGGATGAGACGGTTGTGCAGCCGCTGCGCTCGCTTGCGCGCATCGCCACAAAGGACGACCTGCGCATCGAGGAGATCAACCGCCGCCGCGAAAAAGAGGCGTTTCAGATCTGCAAGCAGAAAATCGCCGAGCACGGCCTGGATATGAAGCTCGTGGACGTCGAGTGC